>JASLBJ010000060.1 GCA_030146725.1 Sphingomicrobium sp.
CAGCGCCCCCGACTTCTACGCCAGGCTGCCCGAGATGGCCGATGCGCGAACCCTGTTCGACGCCGTCGAGCATCTCCACCCGACCATCCTCACCGGCCTTCCGCTCGGCAGCTGGGCCGCCCCGCAGAAAGTGCGCTGGGCAGCCGAGCATTTCCCCGGCGTGCCGATCGTCACCTGCATGGCGCGCGACAAGCACCGCCACATGGCCCGCGGCGACGTCCTCGTCGACGATCGCGAAAACCACCGCGGAGCCTACGAGGCAGCCGGAGTCCTGTTCGTCCACCACAAGAATGCGCGCGACAGCCTCAAACAACTCGCCGCCATCTTCCCGTCAGTCAAACTGCCCGCCTGAAGCGTCCACCTCAGGCACAGCGCAGTCGAACGGCAAACCCCGTTTAAGCAGCAGCCGCCATGTCGACCTTTTCGACCCACTCGGGCCAGAATACCGGCTCGCGGTTCGACCAGCCCGGCGCGGTCGCCGCACTCTCGCTGATCGACTGCAGCAGCAGCCGGCGGCGGTCGGGATGGAGATGGGGCAGCGCCGCGGCCGAGCAGAACGCCGACGGCAGCCACGAACGCGATGCAGCGCCGATCAGCCGCTCGTACAAGAAGCGATAGGCGGCGAAGTTGGGCAGCCGGTCCTGGCCAAGGTCGAACGCCGACAACGCGATCAGCATTCCGATGAACGGCTCGATCATGTCGAGCCCGCTGTCGTCGGGCACCTGCAGGCGCAGATGGTCGAGCTGCTTGTAGAGCCGTGCCTGCGCCCGGATCGATGCCGCCTCGGCCTCGTCGCGCGCCCAGCATTCGATCGGGTCGCGGCGGCTGTAGGCAACGTCAAGCGAGCGCCGGATGTACCGCTGCGTCGCCTTTGAGAAGCCTGCGAATTCCTTCATTTCGGAAAGCAGCAACGCTCCACTTGCTGGCTGGCTGGTCCGCGTGATCATGTCCCGACTCCTTGTGCCCTAGGCGGGATCATGCGGCTGTGCTGGTTGCAACTTGCTTAACCACGGTCCCACCCCCCGTTCAGATTGAATCAGAGGGGGTCCTATGCTGCAACTTGAATCGTTCACTCACCGTCGCTTAGTGCCGCGGTGTCACCATACTGCAACGCTATGACATTATTGTTTCGAACGCGGAACCTATTCGGGAAAACTCGATGAGGGCGCCGGCTCACTCGACGATCCGGGCTGCGACGCGGCGGGCGGATCGGACGCGTCCATCGACTCGTCGCTGCCGACATCGGCCTTCTTGTCGAGGTCGTGCGGGTTGGCGTTGAGCGCCTCCTCGAGCTCGTGCTCGGGCGGTCCCGAATGAACGGCTGGCGGAAGCTGGCGTCCGCTGTCGTCGCGGCAATCGTTATCCGTGCGGGCGTCGTTATCCGTGCGGCGCTCGCTGCCTTCGCCCCCGGTGCCGCCTTCGCCTGCGTTGCCGCTCATCCTGTCCTGCTCCTGTAAGATCCTGCGATTGAACGACCACGCAACGCCGCCGTTCCGCGAAGTGCTCGCGGCCCGCACTTTCGACGGGCGTGCCCGGCTCGTCTGCCAAATACCCGCCCGGCAATTGCCTTGCTCCCCGCGCGCCGTCACAGTGCGGCCCATGAACAGGCAATCCCGCCCATGAACAAGCAATCGGCTATGTCCGAGTTCGCGCTCGGCACGCCGGACGCCGGCCGCCGATTCGCCGACTGGCCGCTCGCGCTCAAATCGATCCTGGCGTTCTGGCTCGTCTATTATGCGACCGTCGTCGCACGCGCCTTTCTCAGCCACGATCCCGGCACGGTTCTCATGAACCGCTCGCTGACGCTGGCGATCGGAGCGTTGTTGACGGGCGGCATCTATGTCGCGCTGGCACTGTTCGCGCGCGACGCCAGCCTCAAGCGGCGGGTCGTGACCGGCCTCGTCGCCGCCTTGGTCGCCGCCCTCATCCAGGCCGGGCTGCTGATCCTCGCCGACCGCTTTCTCGAGAAGCCGCAGGACCAGATGCGCTTCACCTCGCGCGAAGGCCATACGGTCACTGAAACCGGCAACATGGTCCGGGTCGAAAAGCCCGGCCAGGCGCCGCTCGTCCTCACCTTCCCCAAGGTCGCCGACCTCGACCAGACGCACCAGTTCAGGATCGCCGCCGACTCGAGCGTCACCTGGTTCTTCTTCTTCGCGGCCTGGTGCGCGTTCTACATCGCGATGGTCGCCCAGTCGCAGTCGCTCGGTCTCCAGCGCCGCGCGGTCGAGGCCGAGAGCGCCGCGCGCGCCGCCCAGGTCCGCGCACTGCGCTACCAGGTCAACCCGCACTTCCTGTTCAACACCCTCAACTCCTTGTCCTCGCTGGTGATGAGCAGCCGCCGCGACGAAGCCGAGGAGATGATCCTCAAGCTCTCGACCTTTTTCCGTTCGAGCCTCTCGCTCGATCCGTCGGCCGACGTCACTTTGGCCGAGGAGATCAAGCTGCAGAGCCTCTATCTCGACATCGAACGGGTGCGCTTCCCCAAGCGCCTCAAGGTCGAGATCGACGTTCCGCCCGAGCTCGAGGGCGCCCGCCTGCCGGCGCTGGTGCTCCAGCCGATCGTCGAGAACGTGATCAAATATGCAGTCTCGCCAACCCGCGAGAAAGTCACCTTGCGGATCGCCGCGCGCCACGCCGGCCCGGGCCGCCTGTCGCTCGAAGTCACCAACAGCGGCAAGGCGACCCAGCCCAAGCGCCGCCGCGAACCGCCCGACGGCACGCGCGTCGGCCTGTCCAACGTCTGCAATCGCCTCGCCGCCCGCTTCGGCTCGGCCGCGACCTGCGAATTTGGCGCAAACCCCGAGGGCGGCTATCGCGTGTTCATGACGCTGCCACTGGATCGGGCGCCGGATCGGGTCGATGGATCAAGAGACTGAACTGAAAATCCTGATTGCCGACGACGAGCCGCTTGCCACCGAGCGGCTCCAGCTGCTGCTTGCCCGCTGCGACGGGGTCGACCTCGTCGGCACTGCCAGCGACGGCGAGGCGGCGGTGCGCATGAGCCAGGCGCTCGGCCCCGACGTGCTGCTGCTCGACATCGCCATGCCGGGGCTCGACGGAATCGACGTTGCGCGAGCGATTTCGAGTCCGGGCGGGTCGCCGGCGGTGGTGTTCGTCACCGCCTTCGATCATTTCGCGGTCGCCGCGTTCGAGGTCGCGGCCGTCGACTATCTGATGAAACCGGTCGAGCCGCAGCGCCTGCAGCTCGCGCTCGAACGCACTCGCGCCTACCTTCGCCAGCGCCGCGACGAGCCCGCCTACGACATCGCGCCGGCCTCCGAATGGCTTGACGAGTTCTGGGCATCCGACCTCACCGGCCTGGTGCGGATCGCTGCTCGCGACGTCGACCGGGTTTCGGCCGAGCGCGACTATATGCGGCTTCATGTCGGCCGCCGCAGCTGGCTGATCCATCATTCGATGGCGGCGCTCGACGAGGGGCTCGACCCCGAGCTGTTCGTTCGGCTTCATCGCTCGGCAATCGTGCGCCGCGACTTCATCACCGGGTTCACCCGCAATCCGTCGGGGCGCTGGATCGCCCGCCTCGCCGACGGCTCCGAGCAGCCGGTCGGCCGGCTCTACTCGGATCGCGTCCGCAACATCGTCGGACGCTGACATGACCTTGGCCGCCGTCCTTGGGACGGCGGCCGTGACGCTGGTCAGGCAGTGGTGCTCATCAGGCAGTGGGGCGCTCTCAGGCCGTCGTGGCCTTCGCCCGGACCTTGTTTGCGGCGAGCTGCCGGACCCTGTTCGCGGCGAGCTGAATGTCGCGCGTCGCGCCTGCCTTGGCGATCCGGTAGCAGGCCCGCGCGGCGGTGCGGCCGGCGAGATCGCGCAGGTTCCGGTCACCGCAGATCTGCGCGATGGTGCTGTTGACCCGGCGGCTGAGCAGCACCTGGCCGACTTCGGTCGTCAGGTCGAGATCGGGATAGGGCACCGACACGCGGACCAGATCGTCGCTCGACGTGTCGGCCGCCTGGGCGACTGTCGGGCACACCATCACGAAGGCCGCGGCCGACGCTGCAATCAACATCTTGAGGTTCATCGTTTCGCTCCTGTTTGGGTGCGGCGCGGACCCGATCCGGTATCGGCTGGCCCCGTGCTGCTGTCCCTTTGTTAGGAGTGGGTTCGGCGGCCGTCGCGCGGCGCTCTACCGGCGATGGGCGCGCGTCGGCAGAAGTGTGGCCAAGCCGACAAAGGCCGTTGGTGGGCGTGCCAATCGACGAACGGCGGACCTAGTCGGTCGGCGACTCCGGCTCATCCGCGCCGCCCGACCGGCGGTTGACCGCTGTCGTCACGGCGGCGTCGAGCGTCACATTGCCGACCGTGCGCACGATGTCGGGGATCATCTCGACCGCGACCAGCAAGGCAAGCGGCGCAACCGGAACGCCAAGCGCCATCGCGATCGGGGCGATCGAGGTGAAGAAGCTGACCTGCCCGGGCAGGCTGACCGCGCCATAGCTGACCACCGCCGCAACCGCGGTCGCGGCGACCAGGTTGGCCGGGCTGATGTCGGTCCCGAGCCAGTGCGCGATATAGATCGCCACCCCGATGTTCATCGCCGGCCCGGTCGCCCTGAACAGCGCCACTGCAAGCGGCAAAGTGACGTCGGCGACGCGTTGCCGAACCCCCATCAGCCGCACCGCCGCAAGCATTGCCGGAAGCGACGCCAGCGACGACTGGGTCGACACCGCGACTGCCTGCGGCGCAATCATCCCGCGAACGAAGGTCGCCGGCGCAACCCGTCCGGCGAGAACCGCGATCGCATAGCCGGCAAGCAGCACGATCAGGCCGAGCGCGGAAACCAGCAGGATGTAGTGCAACAACGCCGCGAACGCCGCTCCGCCGGCTCCCGCACCGACCGCAAAGGCAAGCGCGAACACCCCGAGCGGTGCAATCCACAGCACCCAACCGATGACCACCAGCAGCGTGCTTGCAAGCGCTTCGAAGAAGGCGACGATGATCCGCCGCTGCACCTCGCCGATCCGGGTCAGCGCAATCGCGAACAGCAAGGCGAACACCACCAGCTGCAGCACATTGTCGTTGGCCGCCGCGGCGACGACGTTCGGCGGAACGATCTTGCCGAAGAAGTCGGCGACCGACGGCACCGCCCCCGCAGCCGCCTCCGGATCGAGCGCGGCAAGCCCCTCGCGCAGCGCTGCAGCCGAGGCTTGCCCGAGCGGAAACAGTCCGAGCAGCGCGGGCATCACCAGCGCTCCAAGGATCGCCGATCCGGTGCACACGATCACGAACCACAGGATCGATCGGCCCGCGACCCGGCCCGCGCGCGCGGCCTCGGCGCCATGCGCTACCCCAGTGACGAGCAGCGCGACGATCAGCGGAATGACGGTCATCTTGAGCGCGTCGAGCCAGGTTCCGCCGATCATCGTCGCGGCTTTCAGCGCCGGCGCGCTGGTCGCCTCGCCAAGCCCGCCCGCGAACGCCCCTGCGGCAAGCCCCGCAACCAGCCCAAGCAGCACCCAATAGGCTTTTGCCCCCCTGATCTGGGACACCACCGCCGTTTCCGGAACCTCGCTCAACCTGTTTCCCCTGCCACCTTTGCGCCGCCCTTACCACGCTCCCCCGCCCGCACCACTCAGCCTCTTGCCAGCCTTGGAATCTGAGGTAATCTCGTCCTTGTCTGCAGTTCCTTGGGGGAGGAATATCGTGGCCACCGTCGCACCATCCACGTCCGAACGCCTGTCCGCCGAGCGGCGCTTCTACTCGCGCATGGCCTTCTTCATGGTCGCACTCGTGTTCATCGGCTTCGCGCCAAGCTTCTACTTGCGTGGCTTCGTCACCGTCCCGCGCCCCAACCCCAGCCTGCCGCCATCGGTGATGCTCCACGGTCTCCTGTTCAGCGTCTGGATGCTGGTGTTCGTCGCCCAGACCCAGCTCGTCGCCGCCGGCCGCCGCGACCTCCACATCAAGCTCGGCAGCGCGAGTATGGTGCTCGCAGTGTCACTGATCCCGCTCATGTACCTGGTCTCGGTGTGGCAGGTCGAGCGCGCCAATCAGGCCCCCTTCACCACCCCGCTCAACTGGTCGATCGTCCCGCTCGCGGTCATTCCTGCTTATGCATTGCTGCTGTGGAACGGCTGGAACCGCCGTCGCGAGGCGCAGTGGCACAAGCGCATGATGCTCGGCGCCGCGCTGCTGATGATGGACCCGGCGATCGGCCGGATTCCGCTTCCGCCGTTCCTGCCGTTCTTCGCACTCACCAACCTGGTTGCGATCGCGACCTTCATCCCGCTGCTGGTCTGGGACAAGCGCTCGCTCGGCCGGATTCACCCGGCGACGAAACTCGCGCTGTCGACTGCGGTTGCGATGCACCTGATCCGTCTGGCGTTCCTCGCAACCGGCACCTGGGAGCCGATCGCCCGCCACTTCCCAGGCATCTGAGGCCTAGGCCGCAACCCGCCCGCCGGCCCGCGCGGCGGCCATCGCCTGGACCAGCTTGAGCGCTTCGTGCGCCGACAGCACCGAGCCTTCCTGCCACAGGCCGAGGTACGACAGATGCTCGCCTGCGAACACGATCGGACCCTCGGGCTTGAGCAGTTCGGCATAGTCGCCGCCGCGCCCATCCCCACGACTCCACTCGCCGCCGACCGCTCCGACCCCTTCCGACCAGGGCACCAGCCCCCAGTTGACGCTTAATCCATTCTCAAGCAGCCGCGACTTGCCCGGATGCAGCGCCTCGATCGACCCGGCGCTGATGCGCAGCTGCTCGGCATGGGCAAGCGCCGCAAACCTGTCCGGATTGTCCCGGTTGGTCCAGCCTGCGGCATAAGCGCCGACGATCACGCCGCGCTCCTGGTGGAAGCCTTCGGACGGATAGATCACATTCTCGTTGAGCCGGTCGGTCCAGGCGAGCCCGCCGTACAGCTGCTCGTCGCGCTCCCAGAAGCGCGGCGCCTCGAACGCCACCTTGACGCTCTTGAGGTAGGCAACCCGCTTCAGCGCCGCCGTCTTGGCCGGCCTGAAGTCGCTCAGGATCCGCGCCAGCAGATTGGCCGGCAGCGTGCACACGCAATAGTCCGCCTCGGTGACGCCGCCGCGATGCTCGACCCGCACCCGCTCGCCGGCGCGGCGAATCGCGGTCACCGGGGTGTTCAGCCGCACCAGCGGGCCGATCTTGCGGTGCATCGCCGCCGTAATCCGGTCCATTCCGCCGACCGGCTGCAACATGGTCGGCTGCATATCCAGGATAGCATTGAAGATGTGCGGCAGCCCGACCGCTTGCGACGGGATCGTTTCCCTGAGCGTCAGCGGCTCGAGCGCCTTGCCGCCTTGCGTGGATCCGCCCGGCCATTGCGAAAATCCCGAGCTCGGCTGCGCCCGAAGCACGCCCTTGTCGTCGAGCCCGCCATAGAAGCGCAGGAACTGCCGGAACTCCGCCAGCTCCGCCTTGGGCATCGCTGCATCGAGCGCCTTGCCGTCGATCGCCTTCGCCAGCAACTCGACCAGCCGCCCGGTCAGGTCGTTGGTCATTCGCCGTCCGGGCACGACCTTGCCGTTGAAGTCCCAGCCGGCCGCGCGATTATCGTTGACGAACACTTCGAGCGGGACGCCGAGCCGCCGCGCAAGTCCGAGGATCGCGTGGTGCGTCGACGGGATCCGCGCCGCACCGGCGTTGAAGTAGAGCCCGTCGGAGAAGCCCGCCCGCTGCACCGTCCGCCCGGCCTGCACCACGGAATCGCCGCCGCGGATCGTCCAAACCCGCCCGCCGACCCGCTCGCGAGCCTCGATCACGCTCACTCGATAGCCAGCCTGGACAAGCTCGAGCGCGGCCACCAGCCCGGCGATCCCGGCCCCGAGCACCACCACCGACCGCCCCTGCCCCGATCCGTTGGGAAGCGCGAAGTCTGCGGCACCGGCCGGCGTCGCGGCGGTCAGCCCGAGCATCTGCATCGCCGCGAAGGTCGCTCCG
Source organism: Sphingomicrobium sp. (assembly GCA_030146725.1). Classification (GTDB taxonomy): domain Bacteria; phylum Pseudomonadota; class Alphaproteobacteria; order Sphingomonadales; family Sphingomonadaceae; genus Sphingomicrobium. The sequence goes on from JASLBJ010000060.1 coordinate 7,931, forward strand.
GTGCCGCCCGCGGCCCCCAACCTCATCAGCATGTTTCGCCGGCTGATCGCCATCGCCCTGCTCCCTTGCGTGCTGCTCCCTTGCCCGGCTGTCCACCGAACCGCCGCATTCCGCCGCCCCGGCCGACTGCCCTACCGAACCGCCGCAGCCCTCCGCCCCGGCGCGATCGCCGCCGTCGCCTCGATCTCGACCAGCCAGCCAGGATCGACCAGCCCGCTGACCTCCATCGTCGATCGCGCCGGTCGAAGCGGCTGCCCGGCAATCGCGAAGCGCTCGCGATAGGCCCGCATCATCCCTTCGAAATCCATCCCCCTCGAGCCCGGCGGAGCGACCAGGAACACGCGCATCATCACGATATCGCCAAGTCCAAGCCCCTGCTCGCGCAGCGCCGTCTCGATCCGTCCAAGCACCGAGCGGGTCTGCGCTTCGGTATCGCCGTAGCGCTCGACGCTCCCCGCCGGCGCCTGCTCGTTGGCAACCGCGGGCACGCTCCCGCTGATATAGACGAGGTCGTGCCCGGCCGGCACCAGCACCGAAGTCGCGATCGGCGACTCCGCCGCGCCCAGCCGCACCAGCGGCTCGGGGCCCCCGGTCGCCGCTAAGTTCGCCCCCGGGTTCGCAGTCGTGCAGGCACCCAGCGCAAGCATCAGTCCAACCGCGGTCCAGCGCATCCCGACTCGCTCCCCTGTCGCCCAGCTTTCGGCAGACTGACACCAATTTGCGCCTTGTGCCCGGACAATCGTGCGCGCTCGCGCATCGCCTGGGCGACTCGCGCGTTCCACCCCCACGCAATTCCGCATAACCCCCACAGGAGGACCATCTCGATGGCCAATTCCCAGCAGGACGAGATCACGACCCTTAACACCCTCACCAACACGCTGATCGACAGCGTTACTGGCTATGAAGATGCCGCAACCAACGTTCATTCGAGCAACTTCCAGCAGATGTTTCGCGAACGCGCGAGCGAACGCAGCCGCGCTGCCGAGGAGCTTCGCGCCGAAGTCCGCCGGCTTGGCGGCAATCCCGAGGATGACGGCTCGTTCCTCGGCAAGACCCACCAGCGCTTCCTCGATCTCAAGGCGGCAATCACCGGCCGCGACGAGAAAGCGATCGTCAACGAGGTCGAGCGTGGCGAGGACTATCTCAAGGAGAAGTTCGAGACTGCCCTCAGCGGTGGAACGCTGAGTGGCGAAGCCCGCATGATCGTCGAGCGCGTCTATCAGTCGGTCCGCTCGGGCCACGACCAGATGAGCTCGCTCAAGCACGGAATGGAATCGAACTCGTGAACATCTTCACCAAGATCAAGAACAAGATCCTGGGCCATCGTCCCGCCCAGGACATGGCGAAGCAGGCGCAGGCCAACCAGGGTCAGCAGCAACCGCCATTCGGCGGCGGCGTGACCGGCGGAACGGCCACGCTTGCCCCGCAGGGCCAGCAGCAAGCGGTCGATGTCGAGCAGGTCCTGAACGACATCTCCGCGCAGAAAGGCAATCCGGGGCTCAACTACCGAACCTCGATCGTCGATTTGATGAAGCTGCTGGATCTCGATTCGAGCCTCGACAACCGCAAGGAGCTTGCGACCGAACTCGGCTACACCGGCGCCAAGGACGGCAGCGCCGAGATGAACATCTGGCTGCACAAGGCCGTGATGCGTGAGCTCGCCAAGAACGGCGGCAAGGTTCCTGCCGGCCTGACGGATTAGTCCGGGGGGCGGTGAAGCTGCGGCGGCGCCTCCAGTGCGCGCCGCGGTTTCGGGGCGGCGGTCGGCTAACGACCGCCGCCCCCTTATTTTATCCGCGGTTGATCGCGCCGCGCTAAGCCGCCTGATCGACCTGCTGCATCAACGGGTAAAGTTCTCGGTCCTCGCGCTCGATCCGCTCATCCAGCGCGGCGATCAGTAGCGCGGTGTCGCGGCAATAACCTTCCCAATCGGCCGCGATGGTGAACGCCGTCCACGACCTGGTATGCCGCGCGTAGGCGTCCGACAGGCCGCCGAGTTCGTCGATGAACTGCCGGGCCGTCGCCGCGATGCTACGGTCCTTGCTTGCCAGGAGCCGCGGGTAGAGCACCCAGTCTTCGTTCTTCAGATGCGCCACTAGCAGCGAAGCGAATTCACGCCGCACCTCGAACAGCCCGACCTGTTCGGGCGGGCGCGGTTCGGCGATCAGCCGACCAAGCTGCCGCCCCATCCGGCGCAGCTGGTTGTGCTCGTTCAGCAGCTTGGCGATCATCGGCATGGCAGGCCCTCCTACTCGGTACCCCGGGCAGTCGCCCGGCAACACCTGCCAATCCCTGAACCTCTGCTCCATTTCGAATGAACCGCTGGCCTGGCCGCACCGCGCCTTGCCGACCCGATCGAGTGCGCAGCTCGGTCAGGCGCCCACGGCAAGCGCCAATGCTACTTCACTCGCCATGTGATTCTGTGAAGATGCGCGTCCTTGGCCGGCTTTCCGTCCACGCCGATCGCCGGCTTGTAGCGAGCACGCTGCGCAACGAGCGCGCAGCTTTGCGTATCGAGCGCGGCGATCCCGCTGGTTTCGGTGACCGTGCAATCGGCGATTTTGCCGGTCTCGTCGACAAGCAGAGCGAAGCATACCGTTCCGCTGTCGAGCTGATTGATAGCGGACGTCGGATAGTCGTCGGGCGTGATCAGGCCCTTCAAGGTCCCGATCGAGCGCTGGCTGAGCTTGGGTGACAACCCGTCACCCTCGACGACATTCCAGACCTTGCGCAGATCCTGCACGCAGTCGTCCAGGATTTTGACCAGCGAGTTCATATCGCTGAGGCTGAAAGTCTCGGACAGGCCGGGCCTGGCCTGGATCGACACCGTGGCGGCCGTGCGCATCGCCTCGAGCTGGTCGCGCGGCAAGTTGATCCGAAACACCCGTCGCTTGGCCTGCGTCGCCGACGTGACCAGGTTGGTCCTGATCGGCGGTCGCCCGGCAAAGGTCACCGAGCCGTCGATCTGTTCGGCGAACCGGCCCCCGCTCCCCGACTTGATGACCGCCAGATGGACCACGCTTCCGAGCGCCGGAGACTTCAGGGC
>JASLBJ010000099.1 GCA_030146725.1 Sphingomicrobium sp.
CCGGCGCCATCGGCCGCCCGTGCAAATAGGCGAAGGTCGTGTCGTCCGGCGCAAACAGGCCCGAGCGGGCACCCGCCTCGATCGACATGTTGGCGACCGTCAGCCGCCCCTCGATGCTCATCGCCGCAAAGGTACTTCCGCGATATTCGATCACATGGCCGGTCCCGCCGTTGGTCCCGAGCGTGCCGATGATCGCCAGGATCAGATCCTTGGGCCCGACTCCGAACCCGAGCGCCCCGTCGACCCGCACCTCGAGCGTCAGCGACGGCTTGAGCAGCAGCGTCTGGGTCGCAAGCACATGCTCGACCTCGCTCGTGCCGATCCCGAATGCCAGCGCGCCGAGCGCCCCGTGCGCCGCGGTATGGCTGTCCCCGCAAACGACAGTCGTGCCGGGCAAGGTGAAGCCCTGCTCGGGCCCGACGACATGGACGATGCCCTGCTCGGCCGCCGTCGCCTCGATATACGGCACCCCGAATTCCGCGACATTCGCCTCGAGCGCGGTCAGTTGCCCGGCGCTGGCCGGATCGGCAATCGGCAGCCGCGCGCCGAACGCATCGACCCGTGCAGTGGTCGGCAGATTATGGTCGGGCATCGCCAGCGTCAGGTCGGGCCGCCGCACCCGCCGCCCGGCCGCGCGCAGGCCTTCGAACGCCTGGGGCGAGGTGACCTCGTGGACCAGGTGGCGGTCGACATAGATCAGGCAGGTGCCGTCGTCGCGCCGCTCGACCACATGCGCGTCCCAGATCTTCTCGTAGAGCGTCCGCGGCCCCCCGAGGTGGCTGCCGACGCTCATCCGCAGCACCCCCGGTTCATTGCGATCAGCTCGTGATAGGCGCCGGTGCGGGCAAGTTGCTCGCCCAGCACCTCACGGACCCGCGCGCCGAACTCGGAGCAGCGCGCGCTTCCGCCGATATCCGCGGTTCGGCAGCCATCGGCGATCGTCTGCTCGAGCGCGGTCGCAAGGATCAGCCCGCTATCGGCCATGTGCAGCTCGTCAAGCATCATCACCGCGCTGGCGATCGCGCCGGCGGGATTGGCGATGTCGAGCCCGGCGATCTGCGGCGCCGAGCCGTGGATCGGCTCGAACAGCCCCGGTCCATCGCCGCCGACGCTGGCCGAGCCGAGCAGCCCGATCGACCCGCCGATCACCGACAGCTCGTCGGACAGGATGTCGCCGAACATGTTCTCCGTCAGCAGCACGTCGAACTGCCGTGGTCCGGTGACCAGCGCCATCGCGCAGGCATCGACGTACATGTGGGCAAGCTCGACATCGGGGTAGCCGGCCGCAACCTCGTTCACCACCGAGCGCCACAGCTTGGACGTCGCCAGCACATTGGCCTTGTCGACCGACGTCACCTTGCGCCGCCGCTGGCGGGCAGCACGAAACGCAACATGCGCGATGCGCTCGATCTCCGCCCGGCTGTAGGTGCAGACATCGGTCGCCTGATCGGCTTCAAGCCGATGCTCGCCGAAATAAATGCCGCCGGTCAACTCACGAACGACCAGCACGTCGCAGCCCTGCGATAGATCGGCCCGCAGCGGCGACGCTTCCTCGAGCCCGCGCATCACGCGTGCCGGCCGAAGATTGGCGAACAGGCCGAGGCTGTGGCGGAGGCTCAGCAAGCCCGCTTCGGGCCGAACCGAAGCATCGTCCCACTTGTCCCCGCCGACCGCTCCCAACAGCACGGCGTCCGAGTTCCGGCATGCGTCGAGCGTCGCCGCCGGCAGCGGCTCGCCGTGCGCATCGATCGCACAGCCGCCGAAGTCGTGCTGCTCGAAGGTCAGCCCAAGCCCGCGATGCTGCGACAGCAGCTCGAGGCACTGGACCGCCTCGGCCGTGACTTCGGGCCCGACTCCATCGCCGGGCAAAGTGACGATCCGGATCATGCCGCTTCCACCCGCACAGTTGCTTCAACCTGCGACGTTTTGCCGCGCACCTGGCGCACCGCTTCGGCATTGCTCGCCGCATCGATGTAGGCCGACACGCAGCAAGGCAGGATGTCCCGGGCTCGCGCGCGCCCGGCGAACACCTCCCCGTCGACCGCGATGGTGATCTCGACCAGCACGCTTGCGCCCTGGCCATCGTCGGACGCCTCGGTCTGGTCGGCGGCGACATATTGCATCTCGAGGCTTTCCACCCGCGCATCGACGCACAGCAAGTGGCTGACCGCTTTGAACGCCGCATCGAGCGCGCCCGGAGCCGTCGCCACATCGGTCACCCGCCCGCGCTCGCCATGTTCGAGTTCGACCCGCGCGACCGGCCAGCCGGATGCCGACACAGGTGCGCGAATATCGACCTTCGACAACTTCCACAGCGCCTGCGGCCGATTGCTCGACTGCGCCGACAGGATCGCCAGCAGCCGCGCGGTGTCGACGATCCCGACCTCGTCGGCGACGGTCTTGAACGTCACGAACGCCTGGTCGAGCGACGCGCCCTCGAGCACATGGCCAAGCGCCTTGGCCCGCGCTGCAAGCGCATGGCGGCCGCTGTGCTTGCCAAGCACAATGCCCTCGATCGAAAGGCCGATATCCTCGGGTTTCATGATCTCGTACGTCTCTCTGTTCTGCAACATGCCATGCTGGTGAATGCCCGATTCATGGGCAAAGGCATTGGCTCCTACGATCGACTTGTTGCGCGCCGGCGGTGTGTTGGTGACCTGCGCCAGCGTGCGGCTCGTGGCCATAATTCGCGTCGCGTCGATGTTGGTGGTTACCTGATACGCATCCGCCCGAGTGCGCAGCGCCATGACCACGGCTTCCAGCGCGCAATTGCCGGCGCGCTCCCCGATCCCGTTCATCGCGCACTCGATCTGCCGCGCTCCGGCGCGTACCGCCGCAAGCGAATTGGCGACCGCCATCCCGAGATCGTCGTGGCAGTGAGTCGAGAAGATCGTGCCCTCGGACCGCTCGACATGCGCGTCGAGGAAGCGGAACAGCTCGAAGATTTCGTCGGGCGTGGTGTAGCCTACGGTGTCGGGTACGTTGAGCGTCGTCGCCCCCTCCTGAGCCGCGACCGTCAGCGCTTCCACCAGGAAGTCGCGCTCGGTGCGGATCGCGTCCTCGGCCGAGAATTCGACGTCGTCGGCGAACTCGCGGGCCTGGCCGATCGAGCTGCGGATCGCCTCGAGCACTTGGGCACGGCTCATGCGCAGCTTGGCTTCGCGGTGGATCGGGCTGGTGCCGATGAAGACATGGATCCGCTTGCGCGCCGCTGGAGCAAGCGCGTCTGCAGCGGCCACGATGTCGCCTCGGACCGCCCGCGCAAGCGAGCAGATCACCGGTCCTTCGATCTCGCGCGCGATCATCTCGATCGACCGTGCGTCGTGCGGCGACGATGCGGCGAAGCCCGCTTCGATGACGTCGACTCGAAGCTCGGCCAGCGATCGCGCAATGCGCAGCTTGCCTTCGGGGCTCATCGAGAAGCCGGGGGCCTGCTCGCCGTCGCGCAGGCTGGTGTCGAAAATGCGGACCATGTCGGTCATGCGTGTGGACCTGATTGCTGAGAGGAAAAGGTAACGGAGCGAACATCGACGAGCCGGTCGAGCTGGCGGACGACGATCTCGAGGCTTCGGCTTGGATCGCGCGGCTCGACGTCGAGCGTCAGCAGCGCGTCATCGGGCCCGTCCGCCATGGCCACTTCGCGCAGCACGAAACCGCGCCGCTCGACTGTCCCGAGCAGCCGCAGCAGCGCGCCCTCGGCATTGTCGAAGCGGATCTGCAATTGGCCGCTCACCAGCCCTTCTCCATCATCTGCACGTTGGAGCTATTGGGCGGAACCAGCGGCCAGACATTCTCGCGCGGGTCAATCCGGACATGGCACAGCAACGCGCCCTCGGTCTCGACCAGCCGCCGGATCGCGCCATCGACCTGGCTTCGGCGGTCAATGGTGAACGCCTCGATCCCGAACGCATGCGCAACTTCGGCAAAATCGGGATTGTCGCTGAGGTCGATCTCGGAGAAATTTTCGGCGAAGAACAATTCTTGCCACTGGCGCACCATGCCCAGTTGGCTGTTATCGATCAGCACGATCTTGAGCGGCAGCCGGTAGCGGCGGATGGTCGCCAGCTCCTGCACGTTCATCATGAACGATCCGTCGCCCGAGACGGTGATCACGCGCGCATCGGGCTCGGCCAGCAACGCTCCGATGCCGGCTGGAACGCCAAAGCCCATCGTACCGAGGCCGGCGCTGGTCAGATGCGCTTGCGGGCGGCTGAACCGGCAATGCTGCGCGACCCACATCTGGTGCTGGCCCACGTCGCAGGTGAAGATCGCCTTGTCGCCTGCCGCTTCCGACAATTGCTTGAGCATCGCGGGCGCATAGATCCCGCCGCCCGGCGCATCGTAGCGCGCCGCCCACAGCTTCTTCTGCGCGCGGCACTGGTCGCCCCACGCGCCGATGTCGCCGGTGCGGCCGTCGAGCCGGTCGAGGATCATCCGGATGTCGCCCGCAAGCGCAACTTCCGCGCGGCGCAACTTGCCAATCTCGGCCGGGTCCCCGTCGATATGGATAACCTTCGCACGCGGCGCAAAGCTGTCGAGCTTGCCGGTCGCACGATCATCGAACCGCGCCCCGACGCAGATCAACAGGTCGCAATGGTCGATCGCGACATTGGCCGCGCGCGTCCCGTGCATCCCCAGCATGCCGAGGAAATTGGGAGCATCCGTCGGCAGGCCACCAAGCCCCTTGAGCGTCGCGACCGACGGGATGCCGCTGCGTGCCGCAAAGGCGCGCAGTTCGCGTTCCGCACGTCCGATCGAGATTCCACCGCCAAAGTAGAGCACCGGCGCCTTCGCCTCGGCAATCAGCGCGTTGGCGGCCGCGATTGCCGCCTCGTCGAGCGGCTCCACCCCAGGCTCGGCGAGCTCGAACGGCGCGGGCACGGCGGCGATCACGCCGACGTCCTTGGGCAAGTCGATCAGCACCGGTCCGGGCCGCCCCGAGCTGGCAATCCGGAACGCCTCGGCGAAAATCCGCGGGATGTCCTCGGTCTTGCGGATCAGGAAGCTGTGCTTGACGATCGGAAGCGTGATCCCGAAGATATCGACTTCCTGGAACGCATCGGTCCCGATCAACGGCGACGCCACCTGCCCGGTGATCGCGACCATCGGCACGCTGTCCAGGAACGCATTGGCAATGCCGGTCACGAGGTTCGTCGCGCCGGGCCCCGACGTCGCCAGGCACACGCCCGGCCGCCCGGTCACCCGTCCATACGCGTCTGCCGCAAGCGCCGCGCCCTGCTCGTGCCGCACCAGGATATGCTTCAATTTCGATCCGGGCAGCGCATCGTAGACGGGCATGATCGCTCCGCCGGGATAGCCGAACACATGAGTCACGCCCTCGCGCTCGAGCGCCTCGACGACCAGCCGCGCTCCGGTGACCGGCCGGGGAGTCCCGGCCGGCATCGGAACCGGCGCTGGAGCGGGCGCAGCAGCCATGATCAGGCCGCCTGGCTTTCCGGCCGGCTTTGCAGCCAGGCCATCTGCGCGCGCAGCCGGCTTCCGACCTTTTCGATCGGCTGGTCGAGATCGGCCTGATACATCGCGTCATACTCGTGCTTGCCCGAGCGGTTCTCCTCGATCCACGCTTCCGCAAACTTGCCGCTCTGGATGTCGCGCAGCACCTCGCGCATGCGCTCCTTGGTCTCGGCGTTGATCACCCGCGGTCCCGACACGAAGTCGCCGTACTTGGCCGTTTCGGAGACGAAGTGCAGCATCTTCGCGAGCCCGCCCTCGTACATCAGATCGACGATCAACTTGAGCTCGTGCATGCACTCGAAATAGGCGACTTCGGGCTTGTAACCGGCTTCGACCAGCGTCTCGAACCCGGCGATCACCAATTCGCTCGCGCCGCCGCACAGCACCGCCTGCTCACCGAACAGATCGGTCTCGGTCTCCTCGGCAAAGCTGGTCTCGATCGCGCCGCCCTTGGTCCCGCCGATCCCCGACGCATAGGCGAGGGCCCGCGCCCGCGCCGACCCGCTCTTGTCCTGATGGACCGCAAACAGGCACGGCACCCCGCGGCCGATCTCATATTCGCGGCGGACGAGGTCGCCCGGCCCCTTCGGCGCGACCAGCACCACGTCGATGTCCTCGCGCGGCTCGACCTGGCCGTACTGGACCGAAAAGCCGTGCGCGACGAGCAATGCCGCACCGGGCTTCAAATTGGGCGCGATGCTTGTCGCATAGACCTCGCGGTGCGCCATGTCGGGAGTCAGCAGCGACACCAGCGACGCCGCGGCGGCTGCTTCGGCCGGGCTCATCACCTTGAACCCGTCACCGCGCGCCTTGCGCTCGGCCTGGCCACCCGCCCGCGCCCCGACCACCACGTCGAACCCGCTGTCGCGCAGGTTGCGCGCATGAGCCCGGCCCTGGCTGCCATAGCCGACGATTGCGACCGTCCCGCCCTTGAGTACGGACTGGTCGGCGTCCTGCTCGGTGTAGATCGTTTCCAACTTGGGTCTCCCGATTTCGCTTCAAAATCTGTTGCGCAAAAGAAAACCCCCGCTCCGGTGGGGAGCGGGGGTCCTGGTATCTGATCCTTGGATCGTTACTCAGAAAGCCTTGGCCGCTCCCGCATGTGGGTCGGTAAGTACGAGCATAATAAGGGTGAGCGTGGCGCCATAAGACGCCCCCGCAAAGGTCGGGCCCGCAAAGGTCGTGCCGTTCAGCGATACGCTGCGCTGCACCCTGGTCACCCTCCTCAAGTGGAAACCCGAATGGGATCCCGTTCGCCGACGCCTATGCTGCAATGCGGCACGCGAGGCAAGGCTAAAATCGTGTTGCAGCCGACGATCCGGCCTTTATTGTCGCGCGCTTCACCGCGCCGCTCATGGCGATTGTATCCTAAACAGCACAGGAACGCACATGGCCTCCAAACCCTGGCCGTCCCGCGAGATGGTCGCCGGCCCCGCCCGCGCTCCGGCCCGCGCGATGCTCCACGCAGCCGGCTTCGACGACCGCGCGCTGGCCCGGCCGCTGGTCGCCGTCATCCACAACTTCTCGACCGTTACCCCGTGCAACATGCACCTGCGCGACCTTGCCCGGCACGCCATGCGCGGCGTCGAGGAGGCCGGCGCGACCGCGATCGAGTTCAACACCATCGTCGTCACCGACGGAATCGCGATGGGCACCCGCGGCATGCGCGCCTCGCTGATGAGCCGCGAGGTCATCGCCGATTCGGCCGAGCTCGTGGTCCGCGGCCACTCGCTCGACGCGGTGCTGTTCATCGTCGGGTGCGACAAGACCAT
>JASLBJ010000178.1 GCA_030146725.1 Sphingomicrobium sp.
CACGAAGTGATCACTGGCGGCATCTGGCAACGGTCGCATTACCTCGACCGGATGACGCTGGCGCAGCTGTGGGTCGCCTATTTCCAGTACCCCGCGATCATCGCCTATATGGTGCTCGCAGTGTCATCGATCGGCGTGTGGCTCGCTTTTCCCGCCGGCGCGATGGCGACCCTGGCGTCAGCCGCGCTGATCGTCGCAGCCTATCCGCTCGTCTGGTACGCACTTCACCGCTGGGTGCTGCACTCCAACTGGATGTTCAAGGTGCCCGCGCTCGCCTCGACCTGGAAGCGGATCCACTACGACCATCACCAGGACCCGAACCATCTCGAGGTGCTGTTCGGCGCGCTCCACACGACGCTTCCGACGATCGCGATCATCACGCTTCCGGTCGGCTATGCAATCGGTGGCATCGGCGGCGCTGCGGCGGCCTTCGCGGCCGGCCTTCTGACGACCTGCGTCTACGAGTTCGTGCACTGCATCCAGCACCTCGCCTACAAGCCGCGCTGGAAGCTCGTTGGCGAGATGAAAAAGCGGCACATGGCGCATCACTTCCACGACGAGCGCGGCAATTACGGCATCACCAATTACTTCTGGGACCGCCGTCTGGGCACCTTTTACGACCGTCCGGAGCGCCCGGAGAAGAGCCCGACCGTGTTCAACCTCGGCTATACGCCCGAGGTCGCCAAGCAATATCCCTGGGTTGCCGAACTCAGCGGCGGCGTGGCAACCGGCCACCCGCGCAAGCGCGACGCCCAGGGCTAGGCCAATCCATGGCTGAGGTGGTGGTTCGCGCGGTCCTGACCGCAGCCGACCGCCGCGCCTTTGTCGACCTCGCCTGGGACGTCTACCGCGACGACCCCGCCTGGGTCCCGCCGCTCAAGGACGAGGTTCACGGGCTCCTCAATCCCAAGAAGAACCCGTGGTTCGAACATGCCCGAGCCCAGCTGTGGCTGGCGGAACAAGACGGCCGCGTGGTCGGGCGCATTAGCGCTCAGGTCGACGAACTGGTGCTCGAGCACATGGGCGCGGGCACGGGGCAGTGGGGCATGCTCGAAGCCCTCGACGCGGACGCCGCCGCCGCGTTGATCGCCACTGCCGAAGGCTGGCTCCGCGGCCAGGGCATGACCCGCGCACTTGGCCCCGTGAGCATCTCGATCTGGGATGAGCCGGGGCTCGAGATCGAAGGCTTCGACCAGCCGCCGACGGTGATGATGGGGCACCATCGACCCGCCTATCGCAATTGGATCGAGGCCGCCGGCTACGCCAAGGCCCGCGATTTGCTGACCTATGAGGTCGACATCGCCAACTGGTCGGACCCGATGATCGATCGGCTGATCGCCGCCGGAAACCGCAACAAGCGCATCCGCATCCGCACCGTCGACAAAGCCAATTTCGATCGCGACGCGCGGATTATCCTCGAACTGCTCAACGACGCATGGTCCGACAATTGGGGCTTCGTGCCCCTGACCGAGGCCGAGATCGCCTATGCGGGCAAGAAACTGAAGCCGATTATCTTCGAGCCGCTGGTGCGCATTGCCGAGGTGGACGGCGAGCCGGCCGCGTTCATGATCACCCTGCCCGACATCAACGAGCTGATCCGCGACCTCGACGGCCGTCTGTTCCCATTCGGCTGGGCAAAGCTGCTGTGGCGCCTGCGCAAACCGCGCACCACCCGCGTGCGCGTGCCGCTGATGGGCGTGGCGACGCGTTTGCACGGCACGCGCATCGCGACTCAGCTCGCCTTCATGCTGATCGAACAGTGCCGCCGCGCCGCCGTCGCCGACTTCGGTGTGAAGACCGGCGAGTTCGGCTGGATCCTCGAGGACAACAAGGGGATGCTGTCCATCGCCGAACTCCCGAGCGCGCGAATCAACCACCGCTACCGCATCTTCGAAAAAGCGCTGTAGCGGCCGCCTAGAAGCTCAGCGGCCGAACCAGCTTCACGCCCGGCAATTGCTCGATGTTGCGCACGACATCCGGCCGCACGCCATCGTCTAGCGACAGCAGCAGCACCGCCTCGCCGCCAGCTCGGATCCGGCCGAGATGGAAGGTGCCGATGTTGATCCCCGCCTCGCCCAGCGCGGTGCCGAGCCGGCCGATGAAGCCCGGTGCATCCTCGTTGACGATATACAGCATGTGCCCGGCGAGGTCGGCCTCGACCTTGACTCCGAACAGCTCGACCAGCCGCGGCGCCTGATTGCCGAACAGGGTGCCCGCGACGGTGCGATCACCGGCCTTGGTCTGCGCGGTTACCCGCAGCAGAGTGTGGTAATCCCCCTCGCGATCATGCCGCACCTCGCGCACGTCGAGCCCGCGCTCGCGCGCCAGGAACGGCGCATTGACCATGTTCACCGCGTCCGAGTGAACGCGCATGAAGCCCGCGAGCACCGCGCCGGTGATCGGCTTCATGTTGAGCTCGGCGGCTGCCCCTTCGGTCTCGATCGACAGCCCGCCAATCGACCCGTGCGCCAGCTGCCCGACGAGGCTGCCGAGCTTCTCGGCCAGCGCCATGTACGGCTTCAGCCGCGGCGCTTCCTCGGCCGACAGCGAGGGCATGTTGATCGCGTTGGTTACCCCGCCGAGCAGCAGGAAGTCGGACATCTGCTCGGCCACCTGGATCGCGACATTGACCTGGGCCTCGCTGGTCGACGCACCCAAATGCGGTGTCGAAATGAAGTTGGGCGTCCCGAACAAGGGCGAGCTCTTGGCCGGCTCCGTTTCGAACACGTCGAGCGCCGCACCGCCGATGTGCCCCGAATCGAGCCCTTCCTTGAGCGCTGCCTCGTCGATCAGCCCACCGCGTGCACAATTGATGATCCGCACGCCTTTCTTGGTCTTGGCGAGATTGTCGCGGCCAAGGATCCCGCGGGTCTGGTCGGTCAGCGGCGTATGCAAGGTGATGAAGTCGGCGCGGCGCAACAGCTCGTCGATCTCGACCTTCTCCAGCCCGATTTCGATCGCGCGCTCCGGCGTCAGGAATGGATCGTAGGCGACCACCTTCATGCGCAGGCCAATCGCACGACTGGCAACGATCGAGCCGATATTGCCGGCGCCGATCAGGCCGAGCGTCTTGCCCGTGACCTCGACGCCCATGAAGCGGTTCTTCTCCCACTTGCCGGCCTGCGTCGACGCGTCGGCTTCGGGCAGTTGGCGGGCAAGCGCGAACATCAAGGCAATCGCATGTTCGGCGGTGGTGATCGAATTGCCGAACGGCGTGTTCATCACCACCACGCCCCCCGCGGTCGCGGCAGGAATGTCGACATTGTCGACCCCAATGCCGGCGCGGCCGACGACCTTGAGCCGCGGCGCGGCGGCGAGGATTTCCCTGGTCACCTTGGTCGAGGAGCGGATTGCAAGGCCGTCATAGTCGCCGAGGATGCCTGTCAGCTCTTCCGGCGTCTTGCCGGTGATCTCGTCGACCTCGACTCCGCGCTCGCGAAAGATCGCCGCGGCACGAGGATCCATCTTGTCCGAAATCAGCACTCGTGGGGTCATCTCTTGTAGTCCTTAGACCGCTCTCCCGAAGGCCGGGAGAGGAGGAAGCCGCCAGCGGCGGCGGAAAGGTGAGGGGTGGCTAGGCTGTCTCTGCCCAAGCCCAGTCGAGCCACGGCCCGAGCGCTTCGATGTCCGCGGCATCGACGGTGGCACCGCACCAGATGCGCAGCCCCGGCGGGGCATCGCGGTAGCCGGCAACGTCGAACGCCGCGCCTTCGCTCTCGAGCAGCCTCGCGATCGCCTTGATCCGCGCTTCGTCTGCGCCGTCCAGCGTCAGGCACACGCTCGTCGTCGAGCGGCTCGCGGGATCGGCGGCGAGATGGCCGAGCCACGGCCGCTCCTCGACGATCCGGCCGAGCGCCGCCGCATTGGCGTCGGAACGCGCAATCAGCGCCTCGAGCCCACCGAGCCCCTGTGCCCATTCGAGCGCCAGGATCGCATCCTCGACGCTGAGCATCGACGGCGTGTTGATCGTTTCGCCCTTGAACACGCCCTCCGCCAGCTTGCCCTTGGACACCAGTCGGAACACCTTCGGCAGTGGCCGGTCCGGAGTGAAGCTCTCGAGCCGCTCGACAGCGCGCGGTCCGAGGATCAGCACGCCATGACCGCCCTCGCCGCCAAGCACCTTTTGCCAGCTGAAGGTCGCGACATCGATCTTGTCCCACGGCAATCGCACCGAGAACACCGCGCTGGTCGCGTCGGCAAAGCTCAATCCTTCGCGATCCGCAGCAATCCAGCCGCCGTCAGGCACGCGCACGCCAGAGGTGGTGCCGTTCCAGGTGAACAGCACGTCGTTGCTCCAGTCGATCTGGGCCAAGTCGGGGAGGGCGCCATAATCGGCGCGAATCACGGTCGGAGCGAGCTTGAGCTGCTTGACCGCATCGGTCACCCAGCCTTCGCCGAAGCTCTCCCAAGCCAGCGTGGTGACCGGGCGCTGCCCAAGCATGGTCCACATCGCCATCTCGAACGCACCGGTGTCGCTTCCCGGGACGATGCCGATGCGGTGCGTGTCGGGAAGCTCGAGCAACTCGCGCATCAATGTGATGCAGCGCTGCAGCCGCTGCTTGCCAAGGCCTGACCGGTGTGACCGGCCGAGCACGCGCGTGTCGAGCTGTTCGGGGGACCAGCCAGGCGGCTTCGCGCACGGACCGGACGAGAAATACGGACGCGCGGGAAGCGCGCTTGGTTTAACAGTCACTGTTCAACTCTCCTCACAGAGAGCACGCGCCGCGTTGGGACGGCGTGGCCCGCCGCCGCACCTAACGGCTCAACGCCAAAGCGCAATGGTCGTAAGGCGAACAGCGGTGGCCTGATCAAGGATTCGGGCGATGCTGCACTGCACAAGTGCCTGATTCGGCTCAGCTCAGCGTGCCGACCACGGTAAATCAACGGTTCACCGCAGTCGGCAGACGGTTCGTCCCGCTCCACGGAACATTAGGTTGTATTCATCAACCAACCCGGGTCAGTTTCACTCACGCAGACCGGCGGTGGGCAATCCGCAGGTAAGCAGCGGGGGCTGGGGAGCTCCTTCATCGATGATGAATCGCCAAGCGCGCGTATTGTTGCGCCAGCGTGATCGGTAATGGAGCGAGAGACTGATGACCGAGTTCGAGAGCGCCACGGCGGCGATGGTCCGCAACCGCGACCTGTTCTTCCATGACGGCGCCCGTCTTCGCCGCATCCGCCTGACGGTTCCGGTCCAGGCTGCGCTGCTCGCAATGCTCATCGGCCTGATCGCCTGGTCCGGCTACGCTGCCGCTCGTCTCGCTGCTCCGGCAACCACCAGCGACAGCATCGCCACCCTTACCGCTGCAACCGAAGCCCGTGCGCGTCAGATCGAACAGCGCCAGGCAATCGTAACCGCCATGCTCGCCGGCGAGAATCTCGACCCGTCGCTTGCTGCCGCTAGCGCCCAGGCAACCGGCGCGGCCCCAGCCGGCGCGCTTGCCCGCGCCGAAGCGACTCAGGCCGTTCAGGTGGCCGCCGCTGCCCGCGCCCTTGACGCTCGCTATCAGACTGCCGCTGCCGAGTTGCACAAGCTCGGCCTCAGCCCGACCCGCTTCACCGGGACCGGCGGCCCATTCGAGGCGGTCCGGCAGGCCGACCCGACGTTCAAGGCGCTGTTCCAGAGCTGGAAGAAGCTCGACAATCTTCAGGACGGCGCGATTGCCGTTCCTTCCGACAAGCCGGTCAAGACCGCCGCTTTCACCAGCGGCTACGGAGTCCGCTCCGACCCCTTCCAGGGCCGCGCCGCGATGCACGCCGGAATTGACCTGTCGGGTCCGGTCGGAACCCCGATCTACGCGACTGCGGACGGGGTCATCACCACCGCCGGCTATCAGAATGGCGGCTATGGCAACCTCATCAAGGTCAATCATGGCCGCGGCATTGAAACCCGCTACGGCCATCTTTCGTCGATCGGCGTCAAGGAAGGCCAGCTCGTCAAGCGTGGCGACCTCATCGGCCGCATGGGCTCGACCGGCCGCTCGACCGGCAGCCACCTCCACTACGAAGTCCGGGTCGACGGCCGCGCCGTCAATCCGATCCCGTTCATGAAG
>JASLBJ010000210.1 GCA_030146725.1 Sphingomicrobium sp.
CCTCGGCGCCGGCTCGCGGCCCGAGATCGGCCGTGCGGCCGCCGAAGAGACCTCCGAGGAAATCGAACGCGCGCTGGAGGGCGCGCACATGTGCTTCATCGCCGCCGGCATGGGCGGCGGCACCGGCACCGGCGCCGCTCCAGTCATTGCCAAGGCCGCTCGCGACAAGGGCATTCTCACCGTCGGTGTGGTCACCAAGCCTTTCGCATTCGAAGGCGCACGGCGCGGCCGTTCGGCCGAGAGCGGGATCGAGGAGCTTCAGCAGCACGTCGACACGCTGATCGTCATTCCCAACCAGAATCTGTTCCGCCTCGCCAATTCGGACACGACCTTCAAGGAAGCGTTCGAGATGGCCGACGAAGTCCTCCAGCAGGGCGTTCGCGGGATCACCGACCTGATGGTCATGCCAGGCCTTATCAACCTCGACTTCGCCGACGTCCGGTCGGTGATGGGGGAAATGGGCAAGGCGATGATGGGCACCGGTGAAGCCGCCGGCGAAAACCGCGCGGTCGAAGCCGCTGAAAAGGCGATTTCCAACCCGCTGCTCGACGGTGTCAGCATGAAGGGCGCCAGGGGCGTCATCATCTCGATCACCGGCGGCGACGACATGCGGCTGATGGAAGTCGACGAGGCGGCCAGCCACATCAAGGAACTGGTCGACCCCGACGCCAACATCATCTGGGGCTCGGCGTTCAACAACGACCTCGGCGGCAAGATCCGCGTGTCGGTCGTCGCCACCGGGATCGAGGCCGAAATGGCGACCATGCCGCATGCCGGCAAGGTCTTCACCTTCCCCAATCCGCGCAGCGGCCCGGCAGCCAGCGCTCCGGCTCCGGCGCCTGCGCCCGCACCGGCCCGCGCGCCCGTCCCGCCGCGTGCCGAGCAGCCCCCGGTCGCAATCGCTGACGAAGGCGACGAGCTGATGCTTGATGCCGACGACATCCTGACCACCCCGGTCGCCGCCGCTCCAGTCGCTCCCTCCGAGGAGGAATTCCGCGGCGACGACGGCAACACCACTCGCCCGGCGCCTACGCCGCGCGAAAGCGGCACCTTGTTCGAGCGTATGTCGAACATCGCCCGCGGTGCCGCCAAGGCGCAGGTCGATGAGGACGATGCCGGGATGCGCCGCGATCCGATGGACATTCCGCGCTTCCTCAATCGCCAGAATAACCAGTAAGCGGCCAGGATAATTCATAAGCGGCAAGGCGGGTCCCCGGGCCCGCCTCGTCCTTTGTCCGTCGTGCTTTTGACCGCCCAGCCCGTGCCCGCGCACTCCCTGTCCCACCCTGGCCGTGATCCGCCTCGTCCCTCGAAGCGCACGGTTCATCGCCCTTGCGCTTGGCAGAAAGCTTGCCGCAAGCTCGTATCCGCCATGCTGTTGATCATGGCGCAATCCCTCGTCCGAATTCGTGTCGCAGCGCTGCTGCTGAGCTGCGTTGCGCTGGTGCTTGCCGCAACGCCGGTCCAGGCGCAGCACTTTACCTATGCCGGTGAGACTCCCGCGGTGACGCTGTCGCGGCACCTTCGCGTGCTTGCTCTCTCGCCCAAGAATTTTCACGCGCTGATCGGCGCGGGCAAGTCGGCGCTCGCCGTCGGGGACATTCCCGCGGCAGTCGGCTTTTTCGGCCGCGCCGATGAGGTCAATCCGTCCAGTCCGCTGCCCCAGGCCGGGATTGCCGCGGCGATGGTCGCCGAAGGCCAGGCACGCGATGCGCTGGCTCACTTCGCACGTGCCCAGCAGCTTGGCGGCAACGGCGCGATGCTCGGCGCCGAACGCGGCCTCGCCTACGATCTGCTTGGCCGCCATGCCGACGCCCAGGCCGACTATCGCGCCGCCATGTCCGGAACCGATGCCGACGAAGCGCGCCGCCGCCTGTCGCTCAGCCTGGCGATCACCGGCGACAAGGCCGGCGCGCTTGCTTTGCTCGGCCCGCTCGTCGGCCGTGGCGATTCGGCCGCTGCACGCGTTCGCGCCCTGGTCCTCGCGCTGTCCGGCGATCTCCCGGGCGCACGGCGGATGATCGACGTCGCGCTGCCCGGCTCGGCGGCGCACATGGCGCCGTTCCTCGCCCGCCTGCCCACGCTCCGCTCGGACCAGAAGGCGGCCGCGGTTAATCTCGGCATCTTCCCCGATGCAGGCCAGCAGGCGCTCGCCTCCTCGACCATGCCCGCCCAGCCGTCCTATGACCGGCCGACCGCCGGCTATTCGGTCGGGGGCCGCGGACCGGCAATCGCCAACGCCGCGCCGCTCCGCGGACCGGCCATCACCAACGCCGCGCCGCTCCGCGCGGCACCTGCGACCGCGCAATCCCCCGCGACCCGGCAAGCAAATACCGACCGCCTCGCGTCGATCGAGCAGCTGCTTCGCGCCACCCCGCCGACCGCGACGAGGCCGGTACGGGTCGCAAGCGTTGCCCCGCCGCCGCGCCAGGCGATCGTCCAGCCACGTCCAACCGCGAGCCAACAACGGCCGGTAACAGCCCCGGGCACCGCCAGGCAGCGCGTCTGGCTCCAGCTTGCAAGCGGCGCCAATTCCGCCGCGCTCCCCCAGCAGTTCAAGCGCATCAAGCAGCGCCACAGCGACCTGCTCGAGGGCATCAGCGGTTACGTCGCCGAGGAGCCGGCCCGCGCGCGCCTGCTGATCGGTCCATTCAAGAGTGTCGCCGACGCCGAAATCTTCGCCGAGGACCTGGAGAGCGTCCGCGTCGACGCGTTCAGCTGGACCAGTGCTGCCGGACAGCCGGTCAGGAAACTGCCCGCCGAATGATGCCTGGCCTAGCTGCGCAGCCCGGCCCAGCCGCGCAGCCCGGTCTTTCGCGCGGCCGCGCTCACCGCGAGCTCGATCCCGGGCCGCGCGGCCCGCGCGACATCTTCCAGCGCGATCGCGACCGCATCGTCCACTCGGTCGCGTTCCGCCGCCTGCGCCACAAGACCCAGGTGTTCGTCGCGCCCGACGGCGACCATTTCCGCGTTCGCCTGACCCACAGCATCGAAGTCGCGCAGATCGGCCGGACCCTCGCCCGTGCGCTCGCCCTCAACGAGGATCTGACCGAAGCCCTGTGCCTTGCGCACGATCTTGGCCATCCGCCGTTCGGCCATGCCGGCGAGCATGCGCTGGCCGCCGCCGTCGCCGACGCCGGCGGGTTCGACCACAACGGCCACAGCCTGCGCCTCGTGACGCTGCTCGAAGCGCCTTATCCCGGCTTCGACGGGCTCAATCTCAGCTGGGAAATGCTCGAAGGCCTGGCCAAGCACAACGGCCCGGTCACCAATCCGGGGTGGGCGATGGCCGAAGCCGATGCCGCGTTCGACCTCGAGCTTGGCACCTGGCCGGGGCTCGAGGCGCAGGTCGCGGCAATCGCCGACGACATCGCCTATGACAACCATGACATCGACGATGGCC
Organism: Sphingomicrobium sp.; assembly: GCA_030146725.1. Lineage (GTDB taxonomy): Bacteria > Pseudomonadota > Alphaproteobacteria > Sphingomonadales > Sphingomonadaceae > Sphingomicrobium. Next base: position 3,404 of record JASLBJ010000210.1, read on the forward strand.
TGCGCGCCGGCATCATCCGCTTCGACGAACTGCTCGAGCTGCCGTTCATCGCGCGGCTGTGGAGCGCGGTCGAATCGCGGCATCCGGGGCTCGACCATGACCGCAAGGTCAAGGCGCTGGTCCGCGACGGGATCGGCGCAATGGTTGGCGACGTGCTTGCCGAGACCCGGCGGCGGGTCGAGGAAGCCGGGGTCGGGACCGCTTCGGACGTGCGTGCTGCGGGCCGCGCGCTGGCCGGCTTCTCGGCCGGGCTTGCCGCGGAGGAGCGCGCACTCAAGCGCTTCCTCTACGAGCGATTGTACAATTCGCCGACGCTGATCCCGGTCCGCGACGAGGCGCAGCGCGTCGTCGCCAACCTTGCCGCCGCGCACCGCGCCGACCCCGCCTTGCTCGGTGCCGGCTGGCAGCGCGGGGAGGGCGAGACCGCCCGCCTGCGCGGGATCGCCGACTTCATCGCCGGGATGACCGACCGCTTCGCCATCGCCCGCCACCGGCAGCTGGTCGGCCCGGTCGATCTGCCCGACCATTTCTAGCCCGTTTGGCTTCAGCGCGCTGTCCTACAGCCGGTCGCCGTGGCATGCTGTCCAGCAATTGAATGCGGCTCTTTCTCATCGTTGGTCCGACTGCCCGTGCAATCTCCCGGGAGCCCGTAAGGTCACGAAAATGTCGCCCTCCAGCATGACAATAGTGACCTTAAGCGCATCCCGCACAGCCGCAGGTGACGGTTGCAGCCGCCTGCGCTAGGGCCGCGCTCATGTCCCTTTACGCACAATATTCCGCACTCCTCGAGGAGGTTCTCGATGCCCTGGTCACCGATGGCGCATTGCCCGCCGACGGCCTCCGCAAAGGGGTTGCGGTCGAACCGCCGCGCGATCCCGCGCACGGCGACCTCGCGATCAACGCCGCAATGGTCCTCGCCAAATCGGCGCGCACCAACCCGCGCGCGCTCGCCGCGCTGATCGCCCCGCGGCTCGAAGCGCTGCCCGGCGTTACCTCGGCCGAGATTGCTGGACCCGGCTTCATCAACCTCCGGCTCGATCCCGCAGCGTGGCGCGACGAGCTCCGCGCGATCCTCGACCAAGGCGAGCGCTACGGCGGCTCGACCGTCGGGGCGGGCAGCCGGGTCAATGTCGAATATGTCTCGGCCAATCCGACCGGCCCGCTACACATGGGCCATTGCCGCGGCGCGGTCGTCGGCGACAGCCTTGCCCGCCTGCTCGAGGCGGCGGGCTTCGCGGTGACCAAGGAATATTACGTCAACGACGCCGGCAGCCAGGTCGACACGCTCGCCCGCTCCGCCCACCTGCGCTACCGGGAAGCCCTAGGGCAGGACATCGGCGAGATCCCCTCGGGCCTCTACCCCGGCGACTATCTCGTCCCCGTCGGCCAGGCCCTCGCCACCGAATTCGGCGACCGCTTCGCCGCCGCGCCCGAGGCCGAGTGGCTGGCCCTCTTCCGCACCCGTACCATCGCCGCGATGCTCGACCTGATCCGCCACGACCTCGGCCTGCTCGGCATCCACCACCACAAGTTCGCGTCGGAAGCCGAGCTCCAGACCGGCGGCGCGGTCGACCGCGCCGAAGCCGCGATGCGCGCCAAGGGGCTGGTCTACGAAGGCGCGCTCGAACGGCCGAAAAGCATCGACGACGCCGACGAGTGGGAGCCGGTCGAACTGACCCTGTTCCGCTCCTCGCAGTTCGGCGACGATCAGGACCGGCCGCTCAAGAAGTCCGACGGCAGCTGGACCTATTTCGGCTCCGACGCCGCCTATCATCTGCAAAAGGCGGAGGCCGCCGACCATCTCGTCAACATTTGGGGCGCCGACCATGCGGGCACGGTCAAGCGCGTGGCTGCGGCGGTCACCGCACTGACCGACGGCCGCGTCGACCTCGACGTCAAGCTGGTCCAGATGGTGCGTCTGTTCCGCGCTGGCGAGCCGATCAAGATGTCCAAGCGCGCGGGCGATTTCGTCACGCTCGCCGACGTCGTCACCGAGGTTGGTAAGGACGTCGTCCGCTTCATGATGCTGACCCGCCGCGCCGACGCGCCGCTCGACTTCGACTTCGCCAGGGTCGTCGAGGCGTCGAAGGACAATCCGGTGTTCTACGTCCAATATGCCCACGCGCGGATCTGCTCGCTGCAGCGCAAGGCCGCCGCTGCCGGGGTCGACCTTGCCGCGCCTGCGGACTTGCGCTTGCTCGACGACGAGGAACTGAACCTGGTCAAGCTCGCCGCGCAATATCCGCGCACGATCGAGGCGGCGGCGCTGGCGCACGAGCCGCATCGCATCGCATTCTATCTGTACGAACTGGCAGCCGCGTTCCACAGCCTGTGGAACCGCGGAAACGACGATCCGGAGCGGCGCTTCCTGATTGAGAACAATGCGGAAATATCGCGTGCGCGGCTGGAACTGGCGCTCGGCATCGGGCAGGTTGTCCGCAGCGGCCTCGCCCTGATGGGCGTCGAGGCGGCGGAGGAGATGCGCTAGGTGACCGACGCTCGAGCAGCCTTCGATCCCGACCGGCTGCCGTGGCTTCCCGATGAGCGGGCACCGGTTCGGCCGACGCGGCGCCAGCCGCTGCTGCTGTGGGGCGTACTCGGCCTCCTGCTGGTCGCCGGGCTGTCCTACTGGGCCGGTACGCGCAGCAGTCCGCCAGCCGATCCGCAGCCCGGTCGCGCTCAGCCCGTTCCCCCCGCACCAGCCGCTCAGCCGCAGGCGGCTCCTGCACCGCTGGTCGCGCCAGCGCCGCGGCCGCCGGTGAGCGAAGTGGCGCCAGTCGCTCAGCCTCCTGCCGAAGTCGAGCGCTCCAGACCTGTCGAACGTGCTGCCCCGGTCATCGAGCCTGCCGAGACCGCGGTGGCAGAGCCGGCGAAGGCCGCTGCGGACAGACCGCCTCCAGTCGCGGCTAAACGGCC
>JASLBJ010000215.1 GCA_030146725.1 Sphingomicrobium sp.
TGTGCGGTTACCGGCCTGTCGCGTTCGGGAGGCGCAAGCGGGCAGGGCGGCGAATTGTCGCTCGACCTGACCAGCGAAGACAGCATCGAAGCGGCCGCGCTGCACCTCCGCGACCAAGGTCCGTTCTCCACGATCCTGATAACCGCCGGTCTTCTGCATGACGGTGATGTCACGCCGGAGCGGGCGCTCCGCGATCTCCAGCAGGCGAGCCTGATGCGGCTGTTCGCGGTCAACGCCGTCGGCCCGGCGCTCGTTGCCAAGCACTTCGTCCCGCTCCTGCCGAGGCACGGCCGCTGCGTCTTTGGGGTGCTATCGGCGCGGGTCGGCAGCATCGGCGACAATCGGCTTGGTGGCTGGTACGGCTATCGTGCGTCCAAGGCGGCGCTCAACATGCTGATCAGGACGCTCGCCATCGAACTTGGCCGCACCCGCCCGGAGGCGATCTGCGTCGCGCTGCACCCGGGCACGGTCGACACCGGTCTGAGCAAGCCGTTCCAGGGCGCCGTCGCCCCCGATCGCCTGTTCTCGCCCGATCAGTCAGCGGCGCACCTGCTCGAGGTGATGGACCAGCTTACCCCCGCCCAGACCGGTCGCTGCTTTGCCTGGGACGGCACGGAGATCTGTCCGTAACGCAGATGGGCGATAAAGATGTGCGCTCGGATCAAAGCTGAGCGACGAGAGGAGAGGGCTTGAACAAGGGATGGCTGGTCGCGGCAGGCTTGATGAGCCTGAGTGCTGCGTTGCTCCACCTCGCGTGCATTGTCGGGGGACCGGCCTGGTATCGGGCCCTTGGTGCCGGAGAGGGCATGGCGCGACTGGCTGAACTGGGCTCGCCGCGCCCGGCGCTGATTACCCTGGCAATCGCCGCCGTGTTAAGCGCCTGGGCAGCCTATGCGTTCTCCGGAGCCGGCATTCTACCGCGGCTGCCACTGTTGCGGCCCGCACTTCTGGGAATTTGCGCAATCTATCTGATTCGAGCCGCCGCGCTCCCGGTGATGCTCACGCATATGCCCGACCGAAGCGCCACATTCCTCTACGTCAGCTCGGCTGTCGTGCTGGTGTTCGGCATAGTTCACGGAGCCGCCCTATGGCTGAACTGGCAGCGCCTTGGCCGCTGACTTTGCGGTGACCGTGAGCCGCACGAGTTCGGACAGGCTGCGAACCTGCATCTTCGTCATCACGTGCGCACGATAGACCTCCACCGTTCGCACGCTGATCCCCAGGTCATGGGCAATGATCTTGTTGGCCTTGCCTTCGACCAGGCCATTGAGCACCTCGCGTTCACGCTGCGACAGCGACGCGATCCGCGCCTCCACCTCGCGCCGTTTCTGGTCTGCCTCGATCGACCTGCTGCGCTCGGCCAGTGCGCCTTCGATTGCCAGCAGGATCGTCTCGTCCCTGAACGGCTTTTCGATGAAGTCGGCTGCGCCGGCCTTCATTGCCTGGATAGCCATCGGGACGTCGGCATGGCCGGTGATGACGATGACCGGCTGGGAAATCCCGAGTTCTCTCAACCGTCGCATCAGTTCGACGCCCGTCATTTCGGGCATTCGTACATCCGTAACGATGCAGCCATCCGCTGCCGATGCGCTGTTCCCGTCAAGCCGTTCGAGAAAGGCGATCGCGCTCGGATAATCCTCGACGACGTGCCCGGCGCAGTGAAGCAGGAACCGCAGCGAGTCGCGGACCGCGTCATCATCGTCGATCACGTGCACGATCGGCCTGTCACGCATCTGCAGAAGCCTCCTCGGACAGGATCGGGAGCGTGAATTCGAACAGCGCGCCGCCGCTGTCCCGGTTACGTGCGCGGAGGTGGCCGCCATGGGCCTCGACGATGGTTCGGGAGATCGACAGGCCCACGCCCATGCCAGCGGCCTTGGTCGTGAAGAATGGCTGGAACAGCCGCTGCAAGGCTTCCTCTCCGATCCCCGACCCGGTGTCGGTGACCCGGACAAGTGCCCGGTCCGGCCGGTCGCGGGTGACTCCGATCGACAGCATCTTGTGGGCACTGTCCTCCATCGCGTCGATGCCGTTGCGGATCAGGTTGAGCACGACCTGCTGGATCTGGACCTTGTCGACGACGACGCGGTCGGCGCTTCGGTCGAAGCTCATGTCGACCCGGATGCCGTGTCGGCTCGCCCCGACGAGTGCCAGGGCGCTGGCCTCCTCGACCAGCTTGGACAGGCTTTCCAGCTTGCGCTCGGTCTCGCCCCGAGCAACGAACTCACGCAGTCGGCGGATGATTTCGCCGGCTCGAAGCGCCTCGGCCGCTGCCCGCTCCAGCGCGTCTCCCAACTGTTCGCGAGGAACCTCGTCCCTGGCGAGCAGCATCCTGCTGCCCTTGAGATAGTTCGTGATGGCCGAGAGCGGCTGGTTGATCTCGTGCGCCAGGGCCGAAGCCATCTCGCCCAGTGCAGTCAGGCGCGAGACGTGGACCAGTTCGGTCTGCAGCTCCTGCATGCGGGCCTCGGTGTCCTGTCGTTCGGTGAGGTCACGGATGAACCCGGTGAAATAGCGTTGCTCGCCGATGCGCATCTCACCGACCATGAGCTCCATCGGGAATGTCGATCCATCCCGCCGCTCGCCGACCACGACGCGGCCCATGCCGATGATCCGCCGCTCGCCCGTCCGATAGTAGCGCTCGAGATAGGTGTCGTGCTCCTCGCGGTAAGGGGAAGGCATCAGCAGCGAGACATTGCGGCCGAAGACCTCCTTGGCTTTCCAGCCGAACAGCCGTTCCGCGGCCTGGCTGAAGTCCCGCATCAGCCCCGCCTCGTCGATCACGACCATTGCGTCGGGAACGGTTTCCAGGATGGAGCTAAGGTGCGCCTCTCGGCGGGCCAAATCGGCGTTGACCCGCTCGGCTTCCCGGCGCGCCCGCTGGAACCACTCCCCGCCCATGGACACGGCCGTGCCGACCGCAAGAAAGGCAGTGGCGCCGACGAAGCTGCCTGCGGTGAGGGTATCGGAGATGGAGTCGCACAGGAGGCCCGCCGACGCTCCCAACAGGGATACAAGGAGGCCGGGCCGGAGCCCCGCGAGGGCCGCCGCAAGCACCACTGCCGGCACGAAGAAGATGAATGTCGCCCGCTCCTGCAACAGCGGATCGAGCGTCAGCCGCACGAGGATCCCGATCCCGACGACCGCGGCGGCAAGCGCGACCGCCTTGCCGGGGCTGGCGCTCGGCGGCGGCCGCAGGCGCGGCATGGATGGCAGGCGGTCGCCCATCCTTGCTCCTTAGAGCGCCAGCGATCCATTATGCCACCTACGTAGATATACTTAGGGGGAAGATCGGAATGGGACGCTAATCCGCCCTGGCGTAGATGATCTTCATCGCCCCCACAGGTTGGAGGGCCTCGAGGAGTTTCGAAATGTCCGCACCATTAGTCGACCTCAGCGTCCATCACGCTCCCAAAGGCGTGTCGGACCGGATCGCCTTTGGCTTCACCAAGGTCCTGCGCTGGAGCGCCGACACGTTCTTTGCCGAGCGCTACGGTCACCGGGCGGTCGTGCTGGAGACGGTCGCGGCCGTTCCGGGGATGGTTGGCGCGACGATCAATCATCTCGCCTGCCTGCGCCGCATGTGCGACGACAAGGGCTGGATCAAGACGCTGATGATCACGGCGCGCTCGAACACGGTCGGCTTGGCCACCTCGATGAAGGTCATCAGGTGCATCCGCTCGTTTTCCGCTTCGTCCATGAGCGTCTTGATCCAGCCCTTGTCGTCGCACATGCGGCGCAGGCAGGC
>JASLBJ010000161.1 GCA_030146725.1 Sphingomicrobium sp.
CGCCTGGACGGTTACTACTGCTGTTGGGGAGCGCTTTGCCGCTCCCATCCTCGTCAACGCTGCCGGAGCGTGGGCGGACGAAATCGGGTGTCTCGCAGGGATCGAACCGTTAGGTTTGAAGCCGCTACGCCAGACCATGATCGCATTTGCCCCGCCCACTGAATACAATGTGCGCGACCGGCCATTCACGAAGACCGCTGTCGATGACTTCTACATGCTTCCCGAGAAGCTCAGGTGCGAGTTCTCGACCCGGTTGTTGGCCCAGCGGCGAATCTCCTGCTTCTGCTTGCAGCCAAGATCCGTCATGGCTGCCCCGCAGGAGCGCAGACCATCGGTGGTGATCGCCCCAGGTGAGCCATGGCGCCTGAGCGCCTTTGCTTGCGCTGGGCACTTGCTACTCGTAGCGGAGTGCACGCACCGGGCTCGTTCGGGCAACCCGCATTGCATGGGCCCCGATCGTAGCTACGGCAATTACCAACGCCAACAGTCCTGCCGCCAAGAACGGCCATGGCGTTAGCGCAATGCGGTCCTCGAAACCGTTTAGCCAATCACGCATGAGCCACCACGCGAGCGGCCAGGCGATGAGGTTCGCGACGAGCACCGGCCGGCTGAACTGCCAAACCAATAGCTGCACGATGTCCCGCGTGCGCGCTCCAAGCACCTTTCGGATGCCGATCTCCTTAGTGCGACGCTCGGCGGTGAAGGCGGCTAATCCAAACAGTCCCAGGCAGCCGATTACCACGGCCAGCACTGCAAAGGCGGCGAAGATCTGGCCGCGCGCTTCCTCCTGGTCATATTGCTCGGCTACGATGTCATCGACGAACTCGCCGTTGAATGGCACTTGTGGGATGTTGCGGTTCCAGATCTGCTCAACCTGCGCGCGAATTGCTGACGGAGCACCCGAGTAGCGCACCATGATATCGCCGAATCCGTTGCGGCGCATGGTGTAGATTATCGGCTGCAAAGGTTCGCGGATTGACCGAAAGCGGGCGTCTTCAACTACGCCGACGACAGTTACCGGCGTAAGCCCGTACTTGGATGAGTCGTAGATCGTGGCCTTCAGGTTCTGCCCGATCGCGGCTTGCGGCGTTCGGAAGCCCAGCCGTCGCACAGCCTCGGCCGTCAGGATGACGTTGAGACCGCGCTGAGCGATCGCCCGCACCGCGGCTTCTGTCGCCTCTGGCGAAAGGTCTCCGGCGATGGTCCGGTCGTCGCGTCCCTGCGCCTCGGAAAAGTCGCGACCGGCGACCACTTTCATGTCCATTGCGCGGAAGAAGCCCTGCTCGACCGAGTAATCGCCGACGTCGATCGACTGGGTGCTGTTGGGCGCAAAGATGTTGCTTACGGAATTGTTGCCCGGATTAACTCCGATCTGCGTGCGAGCGACCGCTTCAACTCCGGGGAGGCGGCGGATTTGTTCGGCCACCTGACCGTCGCGATCTTCGACTCCGCGAAAACCGAGATTGCCGATCTGCAGCAGCCCGTCGCGACGATAGCCCGCGTCGGCCGTTCGCGCGTACACGGTCTGCGCGTAGATGATCGCCGTGCAGATGATGAGTGCGATAGAGACGGCAAATTGGCCGACCACCAGAATGTTGCGCAGGCGACCCGAGCCTTCCGCATCGGCGGCGGACTTGTTTGCCTTCAGGATCTTCGCCGGCTCGAACCGCGCAAGATAAAAGGCCGGGTAGAGTCCTCCGATTACCCCGACCAGCAGGACCAGCAGAACGAGTGGCAGGAGAACGCCGTTCGATCCGAGATAGTCCAGATCGATACCGGCATCGAGGAACGCGTTGAACGACGGCAGGAGCAGTTCCACAAGCGCCAGGGCAACGATCATCGATAGAGAGGCGACGAGCACCGACTCGCCCAGGAATTGTGCGATCAGCTGCTTGCGCGACGCGCCCAGCACCTTGCGCAGCGCCACTTCGCGAGCCCGCTTCGACGCCTTGGCGGTCGCGAGATTGGTGAAGTTGATGCACGCCATGCCGAGCACCAGGAACGCAATTACCGCGAAGGTGACGACGGTGAAGCGGTCGTTCCCTGGCGTAAGGGCTGCCTCCTGCGCCTCCCCCAAATGGATGTCACGGATGTTGACTAAGCGATAATCCTGCACGTCGCCCGGGTTGGTCACCTGCTCGCCAGTGGTCTCATCGGGAATGTTGCGCTTCTCCCACGCGGGCATTTGCGCGTGGATCAACTTGGCATCTTCGGGCGAGCGCAGGCGAACATAGTTCCAGCCCTGCTGATTGTTCCAGCTGGTCAGAGCCTCTTCGCGATCGGCGAATTGCACACCAAGGTCGAAGCGAGCGACAGCGTCCGCTGAGAAATGCGAGTTGTCGGGCAGGTCGCGGAACACGCCGGTAACCCGATAATCCACGTTGCCCATATTATCGACGATGGTCAGGGTCTTTCCGATCGGATCGGCATCGCCGAAGCGGCGCTTCGCCTCGCTCTCCGACAGCGCGATGGAGTTTGTATCAGGCAGCGCCGTCTTTGCCGATCCGCGAACGAACGGGATCGGGAAGATCTCGAACAGGTCGCCGTCGACGGTCCGCAAGTCCTTTATCTCGCCGGCCTGTCCGTCCTGAATCACGATCGGCGAGAAGCCTCGCATCCAGACGACCTTCTCGACCTGAGTGGGGTAGTCCTTCTTAAGCGTTCGCCCAGTGACGATGCCGCTCATCTGCAGCTTGTACTCCTCGCCCCCGCTCTCGGTCGGCTGGTAGAAGGTCTGGACTTGGAAGGCGCGGTCGGCGCCGGGCATCCACTCGTCGTAGCTCGTCTCGTAGCGGACATAGAGTAGGATCAGCACACACGCTGCGAGCCCGAGCGCCAGGCCGATGATGTTGATTGCCGCATAGGCAGGATTCTGCGCCAGTGCACGAAATCCGACGGTCAGATAGTTGCGCCACATGGCCAGTTACTCCCAGGTTCGATCAGGATCAGGCGGCGCGGCGGCGCTCCTGGAGGATGCGGCCGTCGAGCATGTTCACGACCCGTCCTGCATGGTCGGCATGTGCTGGCGAGTGGGTGACCATCACGATCGTCGAGCCCTGTTCGTTCAGCGTCTGAAGCATCTTCATCACCTCTTCACCGTGATTGGTGTCGAGATTGCCGGTCGGCTCGTCGGCGAGGATCAACTTGGGCTGCGCGACCAGCGCGCGAGCAACGGCGACGCGTTGCTGCTGGCCGCCGGACAATTGGCTGGGTCGATGCCGTGCACGGTGCGCGATGCCGACTCTGTCGAGGACCTCGTCGGTGCGGCGCTTGCGCTCCGCAGCCGCGACATCGTGGTAGAGAAGGGCGAGCTCGATATTCTCACGGACGGTAAGCTCGTCGACCAGGTTGAAGCTTTGGAAGATGAAGCCGATCGACTTCTTGCGGACCTCGGCAAGCTTCGTTTCGGACAAGCCTGCGACCTCGCGCCCGGCAAAGAGGTAGGAACCGCTCGACGGACTGTCGAGCATGCCCATGAGGTTGAGGAGGGTCGACTTGCCGCAGCCCGACGGGCCCATGATCGCGACGAACTCGCCTTCGTCGATGTCGAGATCGATCCCGTCGAGGGCCGATGTCTCAACGGTGTCGGTGCGGTAGACGCGCGAGAGTTGGCGCATGTGGAGCATGGTCATTCCTTATGCTGCGAAAGGTCCAGCCGATCCTTGTCGGCAAATCCCGTATAGGGGGAGGTGATCACGCGCTCGCCCGGGTCCAGCCCCTCGAGCACCTCGATCGACTGTGTATTGCGGCGGCCGAGGCGGACAGGCCGCTTTGTCGCCGACCGACCATCGGGCGACACCACGAACACGAAATTGCCTCCAGTCTCCGTGTAGAAGGCACCATCGGGCACCAGCTTGGCGGGGACCGGATCGCTCAGCGTCAGTTTGGCCTGAAGCGTCTGGCCGCGCTGAATGTCGGCAGGTTCGCCGGCCGTGAATTGCAGATCGACTTGAAACTGGCCGTTCTGCACCTGCGGATAGATCTTCGTCACCTTCGCTTGGTAGTTGCGGCCGCCAAGTTCGATGCTGGCGCCTTGGCCCAGTTGGACCCGGCCGAGATAATACTCATCCACGCCGGCCATCAGCTTGTTCCGGCCGGGGCTGTCGATCTGCCCGACCCGCTCGCCTCGCGAAAGCGACTGGCCGACCTGGATGTTGAACCCCGATAGTTGTCCCGCGACCGGTGCGCGCAGGTTCAGCGCCTCGAGGCTTGCGCGGGCCAGTTGCAGGCTCGATCGGAGCGAGGCCGACGAGGCACGCTGCTGGGCGAGTTGGCTGCCCTGCAGACGTTCGTCAGTCGCTTGGCTGCGCCGCAACACCGCAAGGCGCTCTTGTTCGTAACGCGCCTGGTCACTCGTGTCGGCGAATTGCTTGTTGGCGACAAAGCCGCGTTCGGCCAACGGCCTTTCGCGTTCGTACTGGCGGCGCGCCTTGTCAGCCGCGAGCCCGGCTTCGAGCACCGCGCGCTGGTTGGCGAGTCGGCTCTGCGACAGCGCCAGCTCCTGTGAGCGCATGTTGTTGATCTGCTGCTCCACCTCGGTCTGGCGCGCCAACACCGACAATTGCAGTTCGGCATTGGACAGGACCGCGATCAACTGGCCCTGCGCGAGATCGGCGCCATCCTCGGCGACGACCTGGTCGACCCGCCCGCCTTCGATTGCGTCCAGATAGACGGTCAGCAGCGGCGTCACTCGAGCCCGCAAGGGGATGAAGTCATCGAACGTGCCGTTGGTCACGGGCGAGATCGTGAGCCGGGCGGCGCTCACCTTCTGCGTGTCACCACGCGGCCCGTAGAGCCAGAAGGCGAGCACCGCTAACAGCAATGCGGTCCCACCGGCTGCCCATCTCGTCCACCCGGGTAGGCTTCGGCGTTCGACGACACGGTCCATTGCCCCGCCCGACACCGGCCGGTCCGAACCCGCCTCCGCACTTTGTATCTTCACAACGCTCATTACTGCCCTCTGCCTCTCCTGTAGCAAAGGGCGTGCCAGTTCGATCCACAGGGCAACGACCGCCGAGTGGGCCCGAGCCGCTGTCCGTTTCCGAACACTAGCGTCCGGACCTGGACACTTGGGGGGACCACGATGCGCCGATCCTGGCTCCGGCTTTCGCTTGGCATGATTATTGATTGTCGGACTTCACGCGCGGAATGTACGGAAGTGGACAATGGCAAAGGAAAAGGAGTTCGACCTGTGCGTCGTCGTGGATGACGACGAGGACATCCTGACGGCGGCGCGACTGGCGCTGCGGCCTCTTTTTCGCGAGGTCGTGACCCTGTCTTCACCCGAGGCAGCATTGGCGGCCCTGGCGGAACGCTCTCCCGATGTGCTGCTGCTTGACGCCAATTACGGGCGCGGAGCGACCGACGCGGCCGAAGGCATGAAGCTGCTCGCTGAGTTGCTTTTGGCCGACCCGTCCCTGATCGTGGTCATGATCACGGCACATGCGGGCGTGAACGTCGCCGTGGAAGCAATGAAGCGCGGCGCCACCGACTTCATATCGAAACCCTGGAGCAACGAACGGCTGTCAACGGCTGTTCGCACTGCCGCAAGCCTGCGCCGCTTGCGGCGGGATGCGCGGGGCGACCGCCTGCCGGCTGCACTCCCTCCCGGCGACGTGCCGCTGATCGGTTCAGCGCCGGCGATGGCGCGCGTTCACTCGCTCGTGGCACGCGCAGGTCCGACCGACGCCAACGTGCTGATCCTGGGTGAGAACGGTACAGGCAAGGAACTCGTCGCCCGCGCTCTCCACCGTCATTCGCATCGCGCCGACCGACCGATGCTTACCGTCGACCTGGGCGCCGTTGCAACCGAGCTCATCGATTCCGAATTGTTCGGTCACGTTCGCGGCGCCTTTACCGACGCCAGGACTGATCGGGTCGGTCGGATCCAGGCGGCCCACGGCGGCACGCTGTTTCTAGACGAGATCGGTAATCTGCCACTCCAGCTTCAGCCCAAACTGCTCACCGCATTGGAGCAGCGGCGAGTCACGCCGGTCGGTTCGAATAACCCGGTGGCTGTCGATATTCGCGTGATTGCCGCAACCAACATGACGTCCGACATGCTGCGGGATCCGCGGTACTTCCGACAGGACCTGCTGTTCCGCCTGAACACCGTTGAAATAGAAATACCGCCGTTGCGCGAACGCCGCGAGGACGTGCCCGCCCTGATCGAACACTTCTTTGATCATTACGCCCGCCGCTACGGTCGCGCGGTTCCGGAACTGACCTCGGCGGCCCGCATGGCTCTGCAGGCGAGTGACTGGCCGGGCAATGTCCGCGCATTGCGCCACTCGGTCGAGCGTGCCGTGATCCTCGCTGGAGACGAAGCGCTCAGACCGGAGGATTTCGCGCTTGCTGCGCCCGCTCGTGCCCAGATCAATGTCGATCCTATCTCAACGTCAGTCGCGACCGAGTTCAACCTGGACGCAGTCGAACGGCGCCTGGTTGCGGAGGCTTTACGCAAGCACGGCTATAACATCTCCGCGGCTGCCGCCGATCTCGGCCTGTCGCGCGCCGCTCTTTACCGACGCATGGAGAAGCATGGTCTTTAGCGGCCGATTCACGCTGGTGCTGCTCGCCTGGGCAGCGGCGCTATGCGCTGCGATGTTCGTTCTCCTGTGGACGTTGTCGCGGCCCGATCTCTCCGTAACGCGGCTGATCGCAGCCGTCTTGGTAGTGTTGGCGGTTGTCGGGCTTATCCGGCACATCGAACGCACCAACGTTACGATCGCCCGCTTCGTCGAGGCGCTGCGTCACAGCGATTTCTCCTCCCGCTTTGAAAGCCGAGGAGGCGCGGGCTTCGCCGAGCTCGGCCGGGCGCTCGCCAGCGCGATGCGCGACCTGCAGGCGGAGCGCACCAGGAGCGCGGAAGAACTCCGGTTCCTGCAGTCCCTCGTCGACGACATGCCGGTGGCGCTTCTGACTGTTCATGGAGGCGACAGCGTGCGCCTCGCCAACAAGGCGGCGCGCGGCTTGTTTGGAAGGCGGGAGACACTGGGTACGGAAGAGCTGGCGCAGCTGAGTTCGACCTTCGCCGCGCGATTGAGCGACGGCGCGCGGTCCGGGAAAGAGATGATCATCCTGCGGCTGCCTGGCGGGCCGCAACGCGCGCTGCTCCGCGTTGGTACGCTGGAACGACTCGGAGTGCCGGTGCGCGCAGCTACCGTCGAGCCGGTACAGTCGACGCTTGATGCGGTTGAGGTCGCGGCGCAGACCGATCTCGTCCGCGTACTCACCCATGAGATCCTGAACTCGCTGACCCCTGTGACCTCGCTTGGCGAGACCGCAGCGGCGCTGCTCGCGTCCGATCCTCCGGATCTTGTCGAGGCGCGGGTGGCCGTTGAGACGCTTGCTCGGCGCGCTGCGGGACTCCAGCGCTTCATCGACAGCTACCGTGCAGTCGCGAGCCCTCCGGTGCTCCGCGTACGCGACTTTCTCGCGGCGCCCTTCGTCGACGAACTGGCACACCTGTTTGCGGCCGACTGGCCCGATCATCGACTCTGCCTCGAAGTTGCTCCCGACATCACTCTCCATGCTGACCCCGATCTCCTGGCCCAAGCGCTCATCAATTTGCTGCGCAATGCCGCGCAGGCAACCGGGCCAGGCGGTCAAATCGCCCTGCGGATCGGGTTCGTGGGAGAGGGCGACACGTTCATCGAGGTTGACGACGACGGTCCTGGGGTTCCCGAGGCGTTGCGCCGGGAGGTCTTTCTGCCGTTCTTCACAACCCGTCTCCAGGGTACGGGAGTAGGGCTGAACCTGGTTCGCCAGGTCATGGTTGCGCATGGCTGGCAAGTAGACGTCACCGCGGGTCGACTGGGCGGAGCGCTCTTTCGACTGACCAGCGCTTAGGATTTGGAACAGGGAATTCGCACTCCCGAACAAGCAACATATGACAAACGCTTCAACGGATCAGGGGAGTGTTTGCGTTTCCCGTTAGCGCATCGCCGGGGGCTCGATTTCGCTCACCGACCGATAAGTGGAACGATCGCACAGTCAGGTCCACTGTGGAGGCGCACCCAGTTCAGGTACTGTGAGATGCTGTCGATCTGATCATCGTGTCGGCCGTTAGGGAACTGCGCGATCTCGGAGCGGAGTGGCTCAAGCCAATCAGCTGTTTGCGGCAGGAGAACATGGCCTGCTTCAATCGCAGGACTTTCAGCGATCAGGCGTGACACCTTGTCGCCATGCGGCGTGAACGCGATCGGGTTCGGCACGCCAATAAGTCGCTCCTGGCGCAGTTGCTGAATGAGCGCCGTTCCCGTGACCTTGTCCTCGATCAGGATGGTGTTCGTTTGATAATGGCGGGCGAGGTCCACCACCAGTCGCTTCAGATCCGGAAAGTCCCATCGGCCACGAAAGATGTTGATGAGATAGTGGTCACGCTTCTCTCGGATCCAGGTCGTGCAGACAGAGTAGTCGTTATCTGCTCCGCCTTTGTTCCGATATCCCAGCTTTGCACGATCGTATACTGGCTGCCCGACGGGATTCTTTCGAAGCGCTTGAACCATTTCCATTTGACGAGTTCGCCCTCGATTGGGACGGGCTGCTGCTGGTATTGCGCTGAGAAGTTGTAGCTGCCGATAGTCCTACGAAGATCGTCGAGCGCGGAACTTGGCTCCCTTTCCGAGTGGAGGACTGCACCTGCCGGACGATTATACACCCGGTTAGGGGCGATCGGCACAGACTGAGGCTCGTCGGCAATCGCGGGCAGAGACAGTATCGTCCATCCTCCCTGCTCGCGAAGGTGGCCCGCCAGGTCATTCTGATGCAGCCGCTGCATCACAAGAATGATCGCGCCGTTCAACTTGTCGTCGAGTCTCGAGAAGGCAGTGTTCGAATATCAGTCGATCACCGCCTGGCGTCTGGCGTCTGAAGCCGCTTCCTTGGCGTTCATGATGTCGTCCAAGATCAGCATGTCGCCGCCGCGCCCGGTCAGGCTTCCGCCAGGGGAGGTCGAGTAGCGAGAGCCCCGCGCAGTAGTGTGGAACTCGGTCTCGGTGTCCTTCCCGACTCCGATGACCGTATTTGGAAAGAGGGCACGGTACCGGCTGCTCCGCATGAGTGCCCGGCAATCGTTGGCGTGCTTGATCGCCAGGACTGCCGAGTAGCTGGCCGTGATGATCTTCCGGGTGGGCTGGCGGCCAAGGCAGAAGGCCGGGAACACCACGGAAGCCGCAATTGACTTCAGTGATCGTGGAGGCACTTCGATGATCAGCCGCGTGATCTCGCCAGTTCGAACGCGCTCGAGATGGTAGCAGATGGCATCGAGGTGCCAGTTCCAGCGCAGCGGCTCGCCGGCGATCACGAGCGGGAACGCCATGCGGAGGAACGACACCAGGTCACTGCGCAGGATGGCGTCACGCAGGCGTCGATTATCATTGCTCATCAGATTCGCCTCCAGAGACTAGACCACGAATGAAAGTGCTCGATGATCTCCCGATCCTCCTGGAACAGGGCTTCTGCATCCTCAGGTGGGTCGACCGGCAGGTGCGCGGCGGCGAACAATAGCAGCCGGTCAATGGCACGGAAGTCGCCGTTCAGGGCTTTCTGCCGCAGCCGCAGGAGCATTGCCTGGCTCGTTGATACCTTGCTCTTTCGGCTGCCCTCGGTGACAGGACCTTGGCGTCGAGCACCTCCCGAAGTTCAGTCTCGAACGAGCGGCGGCCTCTAGGTCGTCCCTTCGGATCACCTGACATGCCCTTCTTGAACTGGCTCGCCACCGGCGGGTTTTTGTAGCCTACATGCTGGGCAGCGGGTTCGCTGCCGTTGACGTTAGTGGTGCCTTCGCTAGGCCCATCCTGCTCGTCGCCTGACTCCTCAGCCATTGTGACCTCTATGTGCCAACTGGAGGGCGGCGCTGCGGGTGGCGAACGTC
>JASLBJ010000063.1 GCA_030146725.1 Sphingomicrobium sp.
GGCATGTTGAGCGCGGTGAAATTATACCATTGCTCCTCGATCTCCGGTCCCTCCGCCACCGAGAAGCCGAGGTCGGCGAAAATCTCGGCAAGCTCGTCCATTACCTGGCTGACGGGGTGCACGCTGCCGGTCGGCCGTTCGGCGGCCGGCAACGACAGGTCGACGCGCTCGGTCGCCAGCCGCCGCTCGAGCTCCGCGGCTTCGAGCTCGTCCTTGCGCCGGGCAATCGCGGCCGTGACCGCCTCGCGCTGAGCATGGATTCGCGGCGCCTCGGCTGCGCGAGCCTCCGGGTCCATGCCGCCAAGCGACTTCAGCAGCCGCGTAATCTCTCCCTGCTTGCCGAGCGCGGCCACCCGCTCGGCATCAAGCGCGGACAGGCTGTCGGCCCCGGCAATCCGGTCGAGCATAGTTTCGGCGTCGATCATCGCCGCGCTCTAGCCGCGCTGCCGTGCAAAATGCAAAAGGGGTGAACAGCGAAACGGGGGGATTGCCGATGGCTTCCGACTGGCCGGTGCTCGACGCAAACGGCGACGCACCGACGATCGCCTTGCTCCACCTCGCCAGCCAGATGCTCGGCAAGCTGCGCATCGCTCATTCGCCGTGGGTCAATCACGGCTGGCACGCGACGCTTCGGCCGACGGCAAGCGGAGCGGGAATACTCCCGACAGCAGTCGGCGACGGGCGCAGCTTCACTCTTGCACTCGACCTCTGCCGCCACGGCATTGCACTAACGGTCAGCGATGGCTCCGCTGCCCTGGTCCCGTTCGCCGGCACCACCGTCGCGCACCTCCACCGCGACCTCATCGCCCTGCTCGACAGTCACGGCTTACCCTCGCGCTTCCATCCGCGCCCGAGCGAAATCCCCGACTCGCCGCGCTTCGACTCCGACGATCGGACACTCGCCTACAACCCCGACAGCGCCGCCCGCCTGCTCGGCGCCTGGCAGCGCGTCGTTCCAGTCTTCGACACCTTCCGTGCCGGGTTCAGCGGCAAGTCCAGCCCGGTCCATC
Source organism: Sphingomicrobium sp. (assembly GCA_030146725.1). Taxonomy (GTDB): domain Bacteria; phylum Pseudomonadota; class Alphaproteobacteria; order Sphingomonadales; family Sphingomonadaceae; genus Sphingomicrobium. Next base: position 1,011 of record JASLBJ010000063.1, read on the forward strand.
TGTTCTGGGGCGCGTTCGACCTTGCCGTGACCCGCTTCTCAGGCCGCCCCGCGCCGGTCCACCCGGGCGGTATTCCCGGACTCCCCGACCGCATCACCCGCGAGGCCTACAGCCACGAAGTGTCGAGCGCGGGCTTCTGGGCCGGCGGCGCAACCCCGTCCGAGCCGATCTTCTACAGCTATGCCTATCCCGAGCCCGCCGCCTTCCGTAACCACGCGATCCCGCACGGCCGCTTCGACGAGACGCTCGGCGAATTCACCCTCGCCTATGACAAAGTCCGCAGCGCCCCCGACCCCGAGGCGATGCTGATGCGCTTCCTGCAATCCACTTACGACCGCGCCGCGGACCTCGCCGGCTGGGACCGCGCCGCGCTCGAGCGGGAGTCGGTCGCACCCTAGGCGGGTACGAACGGGTAGGGCGAGATCGTCTTGCGCGTGCGGTCGACCGCGAGCATCCGCCCGGCCGGCGGCGTCGCACGATGCGCGCAATCGATCCGCGGGCAGATCGCGCACGCCGGGCCGACCGGAGTCACCGGCGCGGCGCTCAGGTCCATTGCATCGGCGCACGACAGCTTGTGCGCGTAGCGGATGTCGCAACCGAGCCCGACCGCCAGCAGCCCGCCTGACAGATCCGTGCGAATCGGCCGGTCGATCGTCCGCGCAACGGTGAAAAAGCGCTGCCCATCGGGCGTCTCGATCAGCTGCGTCACGACCTGACCCGCCGTCTGGAACGCCGCATGCAGGTTCCACCGCGGGCAACTCCCGCCAAACCGAGAGAATGGAAACTGGTCGCCGGCATAGCGCTTCGAGATGTTCCCGGCAGGATCGACCCGAAGCATGAAGAACGGCACCCCGCGCGCGCCCGGCCGCCCCAGCGTCGTGAACCGGTGCGCGACCTGTTCGACGTTCGCGCCATATTCGCCGCACAGGCGGTCGATCGAATAGCGCAACTGCTCGGCGCTCGCGAGGAAGCGCCCGTAAGGCATCATGATCGCGCCCGCCGTGTAATTCGCCAGGCTCATGTGCAGCAATTGCGCGATCCCGTCGTCGGGCGGCGCGGCCTCGTCGACCATCCGCTGGATCACCGGGGCGAACTCGACCAGTGCAAGCTGGTAGGCGAGCGCGAAGGTCCGGTTCTCGGCGCGCAGCTGCGACGAGATCATGAACAGCCGCCGCTCGGCATCAAAGTCCTGACTCGCCGTCCCGAGTTCGCTCTGCGGCACCACGCGCGCAATGATCCCCCACGCGTCTTTCAGCCGCCGTCGAAGAGGCTCCTGCATCGACAGCGGGTCGCTCAGCGCACCGCCCAGCGTCTCCGCACATTCCTCCAGCACCGGGTAGTGGTTGCGGTGCTCCTGGATGTAGTCGCGCACCCAGTTCTCGGGCGTGACCAGCGCCCGGACATCGCCGTTGGCGAGCGCCGGATTACGCCCGGCCTCCTTTACCGCGGCATAAAGACGGGCGATCCCATCCGCGACCGACGGCGCGTTATGGGCCAGCTCGGCCAGCTCGTAGCGTGGAACTTGCAGGTCGCCGAGCAGGGCGTCCGAGAAGATCTCCGCAAGCTCGTCCGGCCCAGTCCGCGTGCCCCCGCCGGCGGCAAAGGCGCGCACGTCGATCTCGTACGTCTCGGCCAGCCTGAGCAGCAGCGCAGCAGTCACCGGCCGCTGGTTGCGCTCGAGATGGTTGAGGTAGCTCGGGCTGATCCCGAGGCTCAGCGCCATCGCCGTTTGCGACAGTCCCAGGTCACGCCGGAGACGGCGCAGGCGGGTACCGAGGAACAGCTTGGTCGCGGGCATCCGGCCGGGTTGTCAACATTCCTCACGAATCACAAGTCACATCGTGACAACGTCTCACTTTTTGCCGCGACCTTATTCCTGCTCCTGTGTTGCAACGCAGCATTACGAATCAGTTTCACTCCGGAGCAACAGCCATGACAAGTTTTGACCAATTCGTTCCTGCCCCGCCCGGCCGCTTCGACGGCATCGAACGCCCCTACTCGGCCGACGATGTCGCGCGGCTGCGCGGCTCGGTCCCGATCGAGCACAGCCTCGCCCGCCGCGGTGCCCTGCGCCTGTGGGAACTGCTCCACGAGGAGGAGCCGGTGCGTGCGCTCGGCGCAGTCACCGGCAACCAGGCGATGCAGATGGTCCGCGCCGGACTCAAGGCGATCTATTTGTCCGGCTGGCAGGCCGCCGCCGATGCCAACACCGCCGGCGCGATGTACCCCGACCAGTCGCTCTATCCCGCCAACGCCGGACCCGAACTCGCCAGGCGCATCAACCGCACCCTCCAGCGCGCCGACCAGATCGAGCATCTCGAGGGTGGATCGCAACGCGACTGGTTCGCGCCGATAGTGGCCGACGCCGAAGCCGGCTTCGGTGGCCCGCTCAACTGCTTCGAAATCATGAAGGCCTACATCGAGGCCGGCGCTGCGGGCGTCCACTTCGAGGATCAGCTCGCGTCCGAAAAGAAGTGCGGCCATCTTGGCGGCAAGGTCCTGATCCCCACGGCCGCGGCGGTTCGCAACCTCGACGCCGCGCGCCTCGCCGCCGACGTCTCGGGCGTGCCCACGGTGCTCGTCGCCCGCACCGACGCCGAAAGCGCGCGGCTGATCACCTCGGACGTCGACGAGCGCGACCGCCCATTCCTCACCGGCGAGCGCACGCCCGAGGGCTTCTTCCGCCTCAAGGAAGGCACCGGCCTCGACCATTGCATCGCCCGCGGGCTCGCCTTCGCCCCCCACGCCGACTTGCTGTGGTGGGAGACGAGCCACCCCGACCTCGACGACGCACGCACCTTTGCCGAGGCGGTCCACGCCCAATATCCGGGCAAGCTGCTGGCCTACAATTGCAGCCCGTCGTTCAACTGGGCGGCCAAGCTCGACGCCGAGACCATCGCCAAATTTCAGCGCGAACTCGGCGCCATGGGCTACAAGTTCCAGTTCGTCACGCTGGCCGGCTTCCACAGCCTCAACCACTCGATGTTCGAGCTTGCGAGCGGCTATCGCGACGACGCCATGGCAGCCTATTCCAGGCTCCAGCAGGCCGAATTCGCAAGCGAACCCGCCGGCTACACCGCAACCCGCCACCAGCGTGAGGTCGGCACCGGCTATTTCGACGCGATCGCAACCGCGGTCTCGGCCGGCCAGGCCTCGACCGTCGCTCTCACCGAATCCACCGAAGCCGCGCAATTCGTCGCGGCCGAATAGGAGTGCACAGCATGGACCAGCGTTTCTGGGTTGTCGGCGGCGACTATGCCGACCCTGCGTTCAGCCGCATCGAGCCGGGCACCGCCAAAGTCAGCGGCCCCTTCGCCGACCAGGTCAAGGCGCGCACCGAATGGCAGCGGCTGACCTTCCGCGACCGGTGTTGCGCAACGACCCGCTTCTCGATCCTCGTCGAGCCGGCACGCAGAGCTTGATCACTGAACAGGGGGCCTGACATCAAAGAAAAGGGCGCCGCGGATCACTCCGGGGCGCCCGTTCATGGCTCGCCGAAGCTAAGCCTCAGGCTGCCGCGGCAGCCTGTCCGTCG
>JASLBJ010000028.1 GCA_030146725.1 Sphingomicrobium sp.
CTGGTGACGAGGATCAGCATTCCAAGCAGCACGACGCCGAGCGAACGTCCGGCAAGCGCCAGCGTCGCCAGGCCGGCAACGGCAGCAATCGCCTTGGACACAGCAAGGTAGCTGCTGTTCCTCAGCATCGACTTGAAGTGCTGATCCTTGAACCAATGCCGCATCGGCGAGCTTTAGGCGATCCGCCGCACCGTGTCGCGGGCTCCGGATCGGCCGGGCTGGCAGAAGCCGGCGCTCGGAACGCCAGGCCGCCCGATGCGCTTGGGCACCATGCAATCGACCACCGCCCCGCTCCCCGACGCCGCCGCCGCGCCCCCTCCCGCCGAAGCCCAACAGGGCCGCCATGCCACCTCGCCGTGGCAGATGCCGCTCGCTGCCTGGAAGGAGGTCGCGCTGCGCACCTGGGCTGAGTCGTCCAAGGACAATGTCGGCCTGATTGCCGCGGGGGTCGCTTTTTACGGCTTTCTCGCGCTGATCCCGCTGCTCGGCGCGATCGTGCTGACGTACGGGCTGATCGCGGAGCCCGAGACCGTGGTGCGCAACGTCCAGTCGCTCGCCAAGGTGCTTCCGGCCGACGTCGCTGCGCTGATCGGCGAGCAACTGCTCAACGTCGAGCAGACGTCCGGCGGCAAGAAGGGCCTCGGCCTCCTGCTGGCGTTGGCGATTGCCTTGTGGGGTGCGCGCAATGCCGCGAGTTCGCTGATCCTTGCGCTCAACATCGCCTACGAGGAGGAGGAGAAGCGCGGCTTCATCAAGGTCACGCTGCTGGCGCTGGCGATGACCGTCGGTGCCGTGGTCATGGCGCTGCTCGCGGTCGCCGCCTCGGCGGTGCTGGCCTTCCTCCACCATCTGCTGCCAGGCTCGGGCCCGATTGCGATCGTGGCGTGGAAGGTCGTCTCCTACGTGGTGCTTGCCGCAGCGGCCGCGGCGGCGGTCGCGACGCTCTACCGCTACGGTCCGTCGCGTGAGAAAGCCCAGTGGACCTGGATCACGCCGGGATCGGGTTTCGCCGCGATCGGGTGGCTGGTGCTGACGCTTGGCTTCGGTTTCTACGTCAGTAATTTCGGCAGCTACGACAAGACCTACGGCTCGCTCGGCGCGGTCGTCGTGCTGCTCACCTGGCTGTTTCTGTCGAGCTATGTCCTGCTGTTCGGAGCCGAGCTTAACTCCGAACTCGAGCACCAGACCGCCAAGGACACAACCGCCGGGGAGCCGCAGCCGATGGGCCAGCGCGGCGCCTGGTCGGCCGATAATGTTGCCGACGGTGCGAAGGATGAGGGTAGCGAGCAGCAGACAGCGGAAGGGGAGCCCGGCATGCCGGAACGAGCGCCCGTACAAGCAGGCAGGCCCGCTGACCGCGAGAACAGCGGCGAGCACCCGTATCTGGTCTCCCGAGTGACTGCGCGCGCGGGCAAGATGGCGGGCGGAGCGAAGGTCGGCATGCTGGCGTCCGGGCTATCGACGCTCGGCCTCTCGCTGCTCCGCCGGAAGGGCAAGGCAGGCGCCGGCGCGGTCCTGCTCGGGACTGCGGCAGGGCTGGCCCTGCTGCGGAGGAAAGACTGATCGCGTGACCGAACCCGGCCATGGTCATCGGGCAAGCACCCCGTGGCAGATGCCGCTGGTGGCATGGAAGGACATCCTTGCCCGGACCTGGCAGCGCACGTGGGACGACAACGTCGGCCTGGTAGCGGCAGGTGTCGCCTTCTACGGCTTCTTTGCCCTCGTTTCCCTGCTCGGAATCATGGTTCTCGCCTACGGACTGGTTGCCGAACCCGCGACCGTGGTCAGGAACATGCGGGCGCTCACCGCCATCCTTCCGCAGGATGTCGCGCTGCTGGTCGGCGAGCAGTTGCTCAACGCCATTCGCACGTCGGAACAGGCCAAGGGGACCGGGCTGTTGCTGGCGCTGGGTGCGGCCCTCTACGGGGGGACCAATGGCGCGGCGACCCTGATCACCGCACTGAACATTGCGTACGAGGAGAAAGAGAAGCGGTCGCTGGTCCGCTTCTACCTGCTGGCGATCGGCATGACCTTGACAGCCGTCATCGTCGCGCTGGTGGCGATCGGCGCCACGGCAGCCGTCGCGGCTCTCGAGCAGGTCTTTCCAACTGTGCCACGGTCACTGATCATGCTTGGTCGAGCGGCGTCCTACGGGGTGCTGCTGCTGGTCGCTGCCGCCATTGCTGCGGCCTTGTACCGCTACGGGCCATCGCGAAGCGAAGCGCGCTGGACGTGGATCACGCCGGGATCCCTGTTCGCCGCCTGCGTCTGGCTGCTGCTGACCGTGCTGTTCAGCTTCTACGTGTCCAACCTGACCAACTATAGCGCGACGTACGGGTCGCTCGGTGCGCTGGCCGTGCTCCAGACATGGCTGTATCTGTCGGCTTACGTCCTGATATTCGGGGCCGAACTCAACAGCGAGATCGAACATCAGACCGCGCAGGACAGCACCACCGGGCCGCCGAGCCCGATGGGCCGGCGCGGTGCGTGGGCAGCCGATAATGTCGCTGAGGGCGACGAAGTGGAAGACCGGCCCGAGGAGGCCCGGGAGGGCGACAAGCTGACCCGCGCGTCCCCGACCCTCCCGAGCGACGATCAGCCCGGCTGAGCCGAGCGCGCAGACGGCGCCCGGTCAGCTTGCCGGAAGCAGCTTCCGATCGCCCGCAAGGCGGAGCAGGGCGGCCTGCAGCTTCTCGAACGCGCGCACCTCGATCTGGCGAATGCGCTCGCGGCTGACGGCATAGACCTGGCTCAGTTCCTCGAGCGTCTTGGGCTCGTCGGCGAGCCGGCGCTCGACGAGGATATGCTTCTCGCGCTCGTTGAGCGAGTCGAGTGCGGACACCAGCAGGTCGTGACGAACGCGGCTTTCCTCATCGTCGGCGAGCAGCTCGTCCTGAAGCGGTCCGTTGTCGACCAGGAAGTCCTGCCACTGGCCCTCGCCGCCCTCGTCGCCCTTGAGCGGAGCGTTCAGCGACGTGTCGCCGCCCATGCCCATGCGCCGGTTCATCGAGATGACCTCGGCCTCGGTCACTCCGAGATCGGTGGCGATCTTCTTGACGTCGGCGGGCTTGAGATCGCCTTCCTCGAACGCCTCGATCTGGTTCTTCATCCGCCGCAGGTTGAAGAACAGCTTCTTCTGGGCCGCGGTCGTGCCCATCTTGACCAGGCTCCACGAGCGCAGGATGAATTCCTGGATCGACGCGCGGATCCACCACATCGCATAGGTCGCGACGCGGAAGCCCCGGTCGGGCTCGAACTTCTTGACGCCCTGCATCAGGCCGATGTTGCCTTCCGAGATCAGCTCGCTGACCGGCAGGCCGTAGCCGCGGTAGCCCATCGCGATCTTGGCCACGAGCCGCAGATGCGAGTTGACGAGCTTGGCCGCAGCCTCGGTGTCGCCATGCTCTGTCCAGCGCTTGGCGAGCATATATTCTTCCTCCGGCGCGAGGATCGGAAACTTCTTGATCTCGCTGAGGTAGCGGTTGAGCCCGGCCTCGCCGCCTGAAGCGGGGATTGAGACGATGCCCTTTTGCTGTGCCATAATCCTGATCTTTCTCCCTGGGCCGGGCGCTTGCTCCACGCTCTAGCCAGTCAAATCCTATACACCAAGCGCAGTGAACAGTTCCTGCATGTCCGGCGGCATGGCGCTGGAGAACGACAGGCGGTTCTTCGTTACGGGGTGGACGAAGCCAAGCACGGCGGCGTGCAGCGCCTGTCGCTTGAATCCCAGCTCCTCCAACAACTTGCGATGACGGTTCCCCGAGCCGCCGTAGACCTGATCGCCAAGCAGCGGGTGGCCGATCGAGGCCATGTGCACCCGCACTTGGTGGGTCCGTCCGGTTTCCAGCCGGCATTCGATGAGCGCCGAATCGCGTAGAGGCGCCAGCCGGGTCCAGTGAGTCACCGCGCGCTTGCCGCGACCGCTGCTCTCGCTGACGCCGCTCTCCCTGACCCCGGCCTCCCTGGCGCTCACGATGGCGATCTTCTTGCGGTTGGCGGCCGAGCGCGCAAGCGGGGCATCGACCGTTCCATGAAGCATCACCGGCACCTTGCCGACCAGCGCGAGATAGCGCCGCTCGAGCGAATGGTCGGCGAACTGGCGGGCAAGCGCCACATGAGACACGTCCGTTTTGGCGACGACCAGCAGCCCGGAGGTGTCCTTGTCGATGCGGTGGACGATCCCGGGCCGCGCGACTCCGCCGATACCGGACAGGCTGCCGCCGCAGTGATGGAGCAGGGCGTTGACGAGGGTCCCGTCGAAATTGCCGGCGGCGGGATGGACCACCAGCCCCGCGGGCTTGTCGACGACCAGCAGATGCTCGTCCTCGAATATGATCGGAAGCGGGATGTCCTGCGGCTCATTGTGCGCCGGCGTGGGCCGCGGAACCGCGAGGGTGAACTGCTCGCCGCCGCGCACCTTGGTCGCCGGGTCGCGCAGCGCGCTCTCGCCAGCCTGCAGTGCGCCGCTTCGGACGAGCACCTTGAGCCGCTCGCGCGACAGGGTCGGGACCGCCGCCGCAAGCGCACGGTCGAGCCGCCAGCCGGCATGTTCGGGCGTCAGCCGCACTTCGATTGTCTGATGCCCCCCGGCCATGATCGAGGATATGGGCCCGGGTCGCCAAGGATCAAGCAGCCGGTGCTTGCGCTGAGCTGAAGCTTGGCCCATCAACCGCGCGCATGAACGCGGTCGATCTTGCCAGCCTGCTTTGCTCGCGCCTGTGCCATGACCTGATGTCGCCGGTCGGAGCGCTCAACAACGGCATCGAGCTGCTTGCCGACGAGACCGATCCGGAGATGCGCCACAAGTGCCTCGAGCTGCTCGAGGAGAGCGCTCGGGCGTCGGCCAACAAGCTCAAGTTCTTCCGCCTTGCGTTCGGTGCTGCCGGCGGGTTCGGCGAAGCGGTCGACACGCGTGAGGCGCATGCCGCGCTCGACGGACTGTTCGGGCCTGAGCGGCGGATCGAACTTGGCTGGATGGTGGCGGGCGCCAAGCTGCCCAAGGGGGCAGTCAAGCTGCTGCTCAACCTTGCGCTGCTTGCCGGCGACGCGCTCGTCCGCGGCGGCCGGCTCGACGTCGGCGCCGAGGAGAGCCAGTCGGGGATCGAGCTGGTGATCCGTGCCGAGGGGCCGCGGATCCTGCTCGACCCGTCGCTTCGCGAAACGTTGCTGCGGGGCGAACGCGACGGCAAGGTCGAGCCGCGCGCGGCCGGAGCGTGGCTTGCGCACAGCCTTGCCGCCGATGCGGGCGGGACGATCCAGCTGTCCGATCCCGGTGCCGAGGTGCTGCTGATCGGTGCGACTTTGCCGCCGCAGGACTGAAGGGCGCCGCAGGACTAACGACCGCTTAACATCTTCCCGGCATAAGTCCCTGTGAAACAGAGCAGGGGCTGACCGGGCCGATGGACGACCTGATTGCCGATTTCACGGCCGAGTGCCGTGAGATGCTCGAAGCGCTGGGCGGTGAGATCGTCGCGTGGGAAGCGGCGCCCGACGATCGCGCGCGCCTCGATTCGATTTTCCGCTTCGTCCATACGGTCAAAGGCAATTGCGGCTTCTTCGACCTGCCGCGGCTCGAGGCGCTCAGCCACGCGGCCGAGGATGCGCTCGCCGACGTCCGCGCCGGCCGCCGCCATGCCGACGCGCCGCTGGTCAGCGCAGTGCTTGCAATCATCGATCGGATCGGCGTGATGGTGGCGGCGATTGAGGCCGGTGCAAACATGCCGGACGGCGATGATGGGCCCCTGATCGCAGCGCTTGCGCCCGGAGCGGACACGACCGCCGCGCCGGTGCTCGCCGACCATCCCGACATTCATGGCAAGGCCGCAACACCGCGCAGCATCCGCGTATCGGTCGAACTGCTCGATCGGGTAATGAGCGGGGTGTCGGACGTGGTGCTCGCCCGCAACGAACTTTCTCGGCGGCTGCGCGAGGCGGCGCCCGACGTCAACGTCGACGGCGCCTTCGAACGACTGTCGACGATCATCGCGGGCATGCGCGACGCGGTTACGCGGACCCGGATGCAGCGCATGGAGACCCTGTTCGTCGCGCTGCCGCGGATGGTCCGCGATCTCTCGGCCGAGCTTGGCAAGCAGGTGCTGATCGACATCGACGGCGGCGATGTCGAGCTCGACCGCGAGATGATCGAGACCATTCGCGATCCGCTGACCCACATCATCCGCAACGCCGTCGACCATGGCATCGAGCTGCCCGCCGAGCGGCTCCGAGCCGGCAAGCGCGAGATCGGCGTGCTGTGCGTCTCGGCGCGCCAGTCGGGCAACCAGATCCTGATCGACATCCAGGACGACGGCCGCGGGATCGACGGCGGGCGCCTCGTCGAGCAGGCGATCGCCGCCGGTACGCTCACCGAGGCCGCTGCGGCGGCGCTCGCACCGCGTGACCAGCTTGCACTGATCTTCGAAGCCGGTCTGTCGACCGCAAGCGAGGTAACCGCCATTTCCGGCCGCGGCGTCGGCATGGACGTGGTTCGCTCCAACGTCGAGCGGATCGGCGGGCTGGTGGAAATCGACAGCACGGCGGGGCAGGGCACGCGGATCACGCTTCGCGTTCCGCTCACGCTGACGATCATTCCGGCGCTGACCGTGTCCGTCGGCGCGCAGCATTTCGCGATCCCCCGCTCGGCGATCGAGGAGATCGTTCGCGCCAACGGCAATTCGGTCACGCTCGAGCGGATCGCCGGTGCCGGGGTGGCGACGATCCGCGGGCGCCGGATGCCGGAAGTCGCCCTTGCCCGGATTCTCGGCGTCGACAGCGATCTGGCCGACCTCGAGCGTACGCTGATCGTGCTTCGCGTCGCCGGCGGCGACGTCTTCGCGCTGTCGGTCGACGCGATCCACGATCACGAGGAGCTGGTGGTCAAGCCGGCGGCGCCCGCAGTCATGGCAACCGGGCTGTACGCGGGCACCACCTTGTCCGACGACGGCAGCCCGATCCTGCTGTTCGATCCATGCGGGCTTGCTCAAGCGGGCGGTATCCGGCTCGAGGCCCAGGATCGTAGTGCGCGGGTCGTGGAAGAGCCGGAAGCCGACGTGGCCGAGGCGCCGCAGGTCCTGCTGTTCCGTGGGCTCGACGGCGGCCGCCGTGCAATCCGGCTGGCCGTGATCGACCGCATCGAGGAAGTGCCGGCAAGCGCGCTTGTCCGGAGCGGAGGGCAACTGCGGGTGCAGCTTGGCGGCGCAATCCTGCCGCTGGCGGGACATGACGGCCACGAGGTCGCCTCGGGCAAGGTCCGCCTGTTCCGCCTGAGCGACGGCGAGAATGCGATCGGCTATGCGTTCCGCGAGGTCATCGACCTGGCAAGGCTCGACGCGAGCCTGATCCCGGCCGGCACTCCGGGTGAGATCGCTGCCGTGACCCTGATCGGCGGCGCCCCCGCCGAGCTGGTCGACACGCACTGGCTGTTCGCACAGCATCTGGTGACGGGCGAGGGCAGGAGGCATCGCCAGCTGATGTGCCGCCTGGCCGAGGACGATCCATGGGTCCAGAACATGCTCCGCCCGATCGTCGAGGCCGCCGGCTACAAGGTCGTCGGCAACGGTTCCGACACGCCCGCCGACCTTGCGATCATCAGCGGGGCAGAGCAACTGTCGGCGCACTCGGCCGCGCGCACGATCAGGCTCCGCTCGTCGCCGGACGAAGCGGCTAAAGGCAGCGTCTACCGCTACGACCGCGAGGAATTGATGCTGGCCCTGGCCGCAGGCTCGAGGAACAGCGGATGACCGGATTGCTGCTCGTCGTCAGGATCGCCGGCCAGCGCGTCGCGCTCGTCGCCGAACTGGTCGACTCGGTCGTCGAGCTCGACGTGCTGGTCCCGGTGCCGCGCGCTGCACCGCACGTCGCTGGCCTGTCGGCTTTGCGCAGCCGGGTGCTGACGGTGATCGACTGCATCCGCTCGCTCGACCTTGGCCAGACGATCGATTCTGGCGGACTGCGCGAGGCGGCCGTGGTCGGAGTCGACGGCCACTTCTATGCGCTGCTGGTCGACACGATCGAGGACGTCGTCGAGGCGATGTCCGAGCCCCTGCCGATCCGCGCTGCGATGGACGCCGGCTGGGCAAGGGTCGCGCGGGGCGTCGTCGAGACTGCCACCGGACCCCTCCTGCTGATCGATGTCGCGGGGCTCCTTGCGGGCTCGGAAGCACGCGCGGCTTAAGCTGTTGGTTACGCCTGGTGCTTACCAAGGCCGGCAACCAGCGGGAAACCCAAGCCATGAAAAGCTGCCTGATCGTCGACGACTCAAAAGTGATCCGCAAAGTTGCGCGGCATATCCTCGAAACGCTGGACTTCGAGGTGGAGGAGGCCGGCGACGGCCGTGAGGCGCTCGCCCGGTGCGAGAACAGGATGCCCGACGTGATCCTGCTCGACTGGAACATGCCGGTGATGAGCGGGATGGAGTTCCTGCGCCTGCTTCGCCTGCGCGGTCATTCGGACCAGCCCAAGGTCGT
>JASLBJ010000046.1 GCA_030146725.1 Sphingomicrobium sp.
TGGTCGATCGCAGCGGCCCCGAGCCCGTGCGGGTGTTCGAATCCGGCGCGATCCTCGTCTATCTCGCGGAGAAGTTCGGCGCCTTTCTCCCCGCCGCCGGTCCGGCCCGCGCGGAAACCCTGTCGTGGCTGTTCTGGCAGATGGGCAGCGCGCCCTTCCTCGGCGGCGGTTTCGGCCACTTCTACGCTTACGCGCCGGTCAAGATCGAATATGCCATCGACCGCTACGCGATGGAGTCGAAGCGGCAGTTCGACGTGCTCAACCGCCGCCTGGCGGAGCATGAATATGTCGCCGGCAGCGACTACACAATCGCCGACATGGCGATCTGGCCCTGGTATGCCGGAGTCGCGCTCGGCCGCACGTACGAAGGCGCGGCCGAGTTCCTGTCGCTGCACGACTATGAGCATGTGATGCGCTGGGCCAACCAGATCGACGCGCGTGCCGCGGTCCGACGCGGGCGCATCGTCAACAAGGCGTTCGGCGACCCCGCCGAACAGCTGCCCGAGCGCCACGACGCGTCCGACTTCGCGACCCGCACGCAGGACAAGCTCGAACCCGCCGGCTAGTCAGGCGGCGTGCTGCTCGCCTTGTACCGCGCGCGGAACCCGTCCGCGAACTGCCGCAGCCGAGCACCCGCAATCGCGTCGCGCAGCCCCTGCAACAGCCGCTGGTAGAACCACAGATTATGCTCGGTCATCAGCATCGCGCCGAGAATCTCGTTCGACTTAACCAGATGATGCACATAGGCGCGCTCGAACCCCGAACAGGCCGGGCACGGGCACCCCGGCTCGATCGGCTCCCGGTCCTCGGCAAAGCGCGCGTTGCGCAGGTTGAGCGGCCCATCGGCGGTGAACGCCTGCCCGGTCCGTCCCGAGCGCGTTGGAAGCACGCAATCGAACATGTCGATCCCGCGCTCGACCGCACCGACGATGTCGTCGGGCTTGCCCACCCCCATCAGATAACGCGGCCTGTCGCCCGGCAACTGCCCGGGCGCAAAATCGAGGCAGGCGAACATCGCCTCCTGCCCCTCCCCCACCGCAAGCCCGCCAACCGCATAGCCGTCGAACCCCACCTCGATCAGCGCCTCCGCCGAAGCGCGCCGCAGCCCCTCGTCGAGCGCCCCCTGCTGGATCCCGAACAGCGCCGCCCCGGCCGCATGCTCCGCGCCCGAATCGAACGCCTCGCGCGACCGCCGCGCCCATCGCGCCGACCGCTCCATCGCCGCCGCCTGCTCGTCGCGGCCGGACGTGGTCGGCACCAACTGATCGAATTGCATCACGATGCTCGAGCCCAACAGCCGCTGGACCTCGATCGAGCGCTCGGGGCTGAGCATGTGCTTCGACCCGTCGAGATGGCTCTTGAACGCCACCCCTTCCTCGCTGACCTTGGTCAGTTCGCTTAAGGACATCACCTGGTAGCCGCCGCTGTCGGTCAGGATCGGGCGCTCCCACCCCATGAAGCGATGCAGCCCGCCAAGCCGCGCGACCCGCTCGGCCCCCGGCCGCAACATCAGGTGATAGGTATTCCCGAGCAGGATATCCGCGCCACTTGCGCGCACTTCCCCCGGCCGCATCGCCTTGACCGTCGCCGCCGTCCCCACCGGCATGAACGCCGGCGTAGCGATCGTCCCCCGCTGCATGGCGATCGTGCCGGTCCGCGCACGTCCGTCGGTGGCGTGTATGGTAAAGTCGAAGCGGGTCATCGCGTCAGGCTCCTAGCGAGCGCGCGCACGCGGCACTAGGGACGCCCCTGTGATCGAACCCTGGCTCTATCCGACCCTGACCACGGTCGCCGTCCTCACCGGCTTCATCGACGCGATCGCCGGTGGCGGCGGGCTGATCATGATGCCGGCTTTGCTGTTCGCCGGAATCCCGCCGCTCCAGGCGCTCGGGACCAACAAGCTCCAATCGATGTTCGGCACGTCGATGGCGCTCTTCAACTATGTCCGCTCAGGGCTCGTCGAGTGGCGCCGCAACCGCCTCACCGTCATCCTCGTATTCGTCGGTGCGCTTGCCGGTGCGGCAGTCGTGCAGTCGCTCGACGTGCGGATCCTCAACCTCGTCATCCCGCTGCTGCTGGTCGCCATCGCGCTCTACGTCCTGCTCTCGCCGCGGATGAGCGACGAGGACGCGCAGCATCGCGTCACCTCGCGCGGCTACGCTCCGATCGGCGCCGGGATCGGCTTCTACGACGGCTTCTTCGGACCCGGCACCGGCACATTCTTCACCGCCAGCCTCGTCGCCCTGCGTGGCTACGGCCTGACCAAGGCGACCGCGCTGACCAAGCTGTTCAACTTCGCCAGCAACGTCGCGGCGGTCCTGCTGTTCGCGTTCGGCGAACACATGCTGTGGCTGCTCGGCCTGTGCATGGCGGCAGGTGCGATGATTGGCGGCTGGCTCGGCTCGCACACCGCGCTGAAGTTCGGCGCAACCCTGATCCGCCCGCTGCTGGTCGCAATTTCGCTCGGCCTGACGGCACGCCTGCTGTGGACCTATTTCGCCCGCTGACCCTCGACCAGCGCGATTGCCCTGGCCACTGCAGCACCAACATCGAGCTCGCTGGTATCGAGCAGCAGGGCGTCCGCGGCCTGGCGCAGCGGGCTGACCTCGCGGCCCCCATCGCGTTCGTCGCGGGCGTGAATGTCGGCCAACACATCGGCGAAATGCCCCGGCAGCCCGCGCTCGACCAGTTCGCGCACCCGCCGCTCGGCCCGGACTTCCGGCGAGGCGGTGACGAACAGCTTCACATGCGCGTCCGGTGCAACCACCGTCGCAATGTCGCGCCCGTCGAGCACCGCACCGCCCGGCTGCCCGGCAAATTGTTGCTGCCGCTCGAGCAGCGCCGTCCGAACCGAAGGATAAGCCGACACGTGGCTGGCGATCCGCGACACCGGCTCGCTGCGCAGCTCCTCGTCATCAGGATCGATCGTGCCGGTTTCGCACGCCCGCAGCGCTTCGAACTCGCTCGCAGGATCCCCGCCCCAGCGCCACAGGTTGAGCGCCACCGCCCGATACAGCAGCCCGGTGTCCATGTGCGGCAGCCCGAAGTGGCTGGCGAGCGCACGCGCGATCGTGCCCTTGCCGCTTGCTGCCGGGCCATCGACTGCAATCACGAGTGCGCTGCGGTCGGCAAGTTGAGGGTCGGTCGGGTCGCTCAAGGCCCGCGCTTTGACAGCCCCCCTTGCCTATGGCAAGGCGCCGCCGACCCGCGGACCGCTCAGCCGGCGCCGCCTTTGACTATCGATGATCCTTAATCTTTGGAGTTTCTCATGGTGAAGCCCGAATGGGGCACCAAGCGCACTTGCCCCAAATGCTCGATGCGCTTTTACGACCTCACCAACGACAATCCGGTGCATTGCATCGAGTGCGGCAATGAGTGGACCCCCGAGCCGGTGCTCAAGTCCAAGCAGCCGCTGCCGTTCGAGGTTGCCGCCCCGGTCGCCAAGGAGCCGGTCGCCGAGAACGATCTCGAAGCCGAGGATCTCGCGCCCGACGAGGACGAGGAGCCAAGCGCCGACGACGAAGTCGATCTCGCAACCGGCGAGGACGGCCTTGGAGTCGAAACGCCCGGCGAGGACGACGACAGCTAGGATCCCCGCGCCGCCACCGTGCGGCGCGGCCGCTCAGACTTGGGCCGCCACCGGGCGGCGCGGCCGCTCAGACTTGGGCCGCCACCGTGCGGCGCGGCCGCTCGGACTTGGCCGCCACCGCGCGGCGCGGCCCCCCGGACTTCGCTGCCATCGCGCAGCGTCCCCTTAGCTCAGCGCCGCGATTGCGCGGCGCACGCCTTCGGCCAGCACCGCTTCGCGCCCCGGAACGTCGGGCACCCGCGACTCCGTGAAATAAGCGGCGACGAACAACGGCGCGCGTCCCCCGCCCGGCCAGATCACGCCGATATCGTTGGTCGGCCCCGGATCGGCGGTACCCGTCTTGTGCGCGACGATCGCCCCCGCCGGCGCCGCGGCCTTGATCCGGGCGGCGCCCGTGGGGCTGTCCACCAGCCAGCGCAGCAGCAACGTCTCGAGCTCTGGCGACAGGCGTTTCTTGCCGAACAGCAGCGCAAGATCGGCTACCGCCTGTCGCGGCGTAGTCGTGTCGCGCGGGTCGCCTGGAATTGCGCTGTTGAGCTCGGGCTCCATCCGATCGACCCGCGTCACCCGATCGCCGAGCGCCGCATACCAGCTGCGGAACACCGCCAGCCCGCCCATTTCGCGAATGAGGATGTTGGCAGCCGGATTGTCGCTGACCTCGACCGTGCCCTTGCACAGCTCGCGGACGCTCAGCGTGCTTCCGACCGCCGGCCCGGTCACCGGATGATGCGGCACCAGATCGGCCCGGGTGATCGCGATCCGGCGCTCGAGCCGCTCGGCCCCACGCTGCACCCGCTCGAGCATCGCCGCGGCCAGGAACAGCTTGAACGTCGAGCAATAGGCAAAGCGCTCGTCACCGCGCCAGCCGAGGCTCCGGCCGCTGGCGCTGTCGAGCACAGTGATCCCGAGCCGCCCGCCGTGCGCGCGCTCGAGCTCGCCAAGGTCGAGGGTCGCGGACCGTTCGCCACCATGCCGGCACGACCCGAGCAGCACTGCGCCGCCGCC
>JASLBJ010000056.1 GCA_030146725.1 Sphingomicrobium sp.
AATGCGATCATCGGCTTTGCCGAGATCATCGACGGGCAGCTGCTTGGACCTGCCGACGAGCGCTACCGCGCTCGTGCGGCGGAAATCGTCGACGACGCGCGGCTGCTGCTTGCCGCGATCGACGACCTCGACTTCGCGGCCAAGCTTCAGGCCGACCGTGGGCAGGCCAAGTCTTCGCAGGTCGGCAGCGGGACCGATCTTGCCATGCTGCTCGAGCGGATGGTTGCAGGCGGGAAGCAGGCGCGGTTCGACGTTCGGGTCGCGACCGACCGCCGCTGCTGTGCTCTGGAGCCGGCGCTGGCCGAACGGCTGGTCAGCCGATTTCTCGACGCGCTGGACGCGGTTGCGCCCGTGGACAGCGTTTTGTGCCTCAAGCTCGATAGTGGGCCGGGGCGCTGCCTGTTGTGGGCTGAGCGGGGCTCTACCTCGTCGAGTGTGGCGGGCGAAATGGTCGGGCATTTTCCGCTGCGGCTGGTACGTGGGCTGGCGCAGATCGCGGGCGGTGACCTGATCGTCGGTGAAGCCCGGATCGTGCTCGAGCTGCCCGAGGTGTGACTTGCGCGGCCGCGCTCGCTGCCGCTAAGCGGCGCTGTGCCGGGCGGGGCCTGTAGCTCAACGGTAGAGCCGGCCGCTCATAACGGCTAGGTTGGGGGTTCGAATCCCTCCGGGCCCACCAGCAAAGACGCCGAGCATTGCGCAGCCGGATCGGAGATCCGCAAGCAGTGGGAGAGACGGCGCATGCCGGCCAGCCTGCGCAGCGCAGACGGCGACAGGACTGACGTCACGGGGCCGCCCCCGTGACGGCCGCGTCGGTGAGTTTCATTGAACGTCGAACCACCCTGGCCGTCATGGGAGTGAATCCCATGACGTCGATCGACACCGCTGTGCGGGTCGTCGGCCGGCTTTCAGCGTCTCTTGCCGAGCTTGCAGATCGTTTCGATCTGCTTCGCTCGGCTCGGCGCTTCAAGGCTTGGTCGGGGAGACAGGATTCGAACCTGCGACCCTCTGCTCCCAAAGCAGACGCGCTACCAGGCTGCGCCACTCCCCGACGCGGCGCGCGTTAGCAGGGCGCTGCCCAAGGACCAACCTAAATGCTGCAAACCTGATTGCTGCCGAACTCAATTCCCGTTGGCAGCAACCGGTGCGTCGCGGTCGACATCGACATCGACATCGACGTCGCCGACCCGGTTGTCGAGCTTATCGCCGGTGGTCTCGACTTCGTTGACGATCTGGCTGCCGACCGACTGGGCGGTGTTGGAGACGTCGGTGACGGCTTTCTCGGCGGTGTTCTGGTCATACTCGACCCTGACGGAATTGCCGTCCTGGTCGACATTGCAGGCGGCGATCAGCAGCAATGGTGACACTGCGAGCATCATACGCATCGGTCTTTCTCCCTCTTGAGTTTAACGGCGGCGAGCGGTTCGTTTCGGGTGCGGATCGATCCCGCCGGAAAGGACGGCGAGCAGTGCGGTCCAGGCGGCGACGTTCTGCCGCAGCTCGGCGCGGTCGACCTTGTCGAGCGTGTCGTCGGGCGTGTGGTGAAGGTCGAAATAGTTGGTGCCGTCCTGGTTGAGGGTCACACCCGGAAGACCGTCGGCGAGGAGGACGCTGATGTCCGAGCCTGACGCCTGGTCGAGCGCGCCGGGGACGATGCCGAGTGGGGCAAGGGCGGCCTGGAGCGCCAGCGCCTCGGCCTTGCGCGCTTCGCCCAGCCGACTATCGACCTTCCACACGCGGCCGGCGCCAAAGTCGCTTTCGGCGATCGCGTGGTGCGGCTCCTTGCCATGGCGGGTGCGGTAATCGATGCCGCCGAACAGGCCGACTTCCTCGGCGCCGAACCAGACGATGCGGATCGGGCGAAGCGGACGGCCGGAGTCCATGATCCGCTTGGCGGCGGCGGCGACAATGCCGCAGCCCGCCGCATCGTCGATTGCGCCGGTGCCGAGGTCCCAGCTGTCGAGATGGCAGGCGACGAGCACGGGCGCGGCGTTGCGGTCACGGCCGGGAACGTCGGCGATGACATTGCCAGACTGGCCCTGCGTGATCGCGCTGATGAGGGTCAGGCGGAGGCGCACCGGCCGGCCACGGGCGAGGATGCGCTGCAGCTGCTCGGCGTCGGGCAAAGCGAGGGCAGCCGCCGGGATCGGATTCACGCCCGCAGCGAAGGTCTGGACGCCGGTGTGCGGGTTGCGGTGGTAGTCGGTGCCGATCGAGCGGATGACGATGGCGATCGCGCCCTTGCGGCTGGCGATGCTCGGTCCTTCGCGGCGGGCGCGGCCGAACGCGCCGTAGCTCGAGCCGTCCTGGGTGCGCGACATTGCATGGCTGACGAACACGATCTTGCCGCGGACGGCGGAATCCGGTGCGGCTTCGAGCGCCTCGATGTTGTCGAAGCCGACGACCTCGCCCTCGATGCCTTCGCGCGGGGTCGAGGCGCTGTTGCCGAGTGCGGCGACGGCAAGATGCTGGGGGAAGGGGGCGGTGACGCGGGCGCTGTCGGATCCGATCTCGCGCGACCAGACCGGCATTGCAAAGGTCTCGACGCGAACATTGGCGAAGCCCAGGCGGCGCAGGCGCTCGACCGCCCAGTCGCGGGCGCGCGCTTCGGCGGCGGTTCCGGCGAGCCGCGGACCGACCTCGGTCGTCAGCCCCTCGACGATGTCCCAGGCAAGATCGTCGTTGAGCGCGGCGTCGCGCAGCGCGGCGACGGACTGGGGTGAGGGAACATTGGGTTGGGCGGCGAGCGGGGCGGCCGTGGTGGCGAGCAGGACGGCCGAAAGAATTGTCTTCATCGTCACTGCCTAGCCAATCGGCATGGTCACTGCCAGCAGATCGAGTCTGCCTGTCAAGACTGCGCCGGGCCGCGCTGAGTCTTTGTGGGAAAAGACGGCAACGGCCCGCACCCACAGGATCATACTGAATGGGTGGCCGGCCTCCTCAGCAGATGTCCCCCGGACATCTGCCAATCGTCGCGGTGCGGGCCGGTGCCGCACTTCCAAGCCAAAGAGCGGTGCCGACTCTGTTTCGAAGAAACTGACGCTAGAGCAACCGCATCTGCGCGCCTTCGGGAGGGCGGAACAGGTCGCTGCGCATGGGGAATTTGGATTGGCGCAGGCCGAAGCGTTTCGCCGCGATCTCGAAGCGGGTGCGCAGGAGATCGGCCCAGGGGCCTTGCCCGCGCATCCGGCTGAAGAACCTGGGGTCGTTGTCGCGCCCGCCGCGCATCGCGTTGATCGTCGCCATGACCTTGGCCGCGCGGTCGGGATGATGCTCGTCGAGCCAGGCGCGGAACAAGGGCGCGACTTCGTGCGGCAAGCGCACGGGGAGATAGAAGCCGCCGGCCGCACCCGCGCCGGCCGCCGCCTCGACGATGGCTTCGAGCTCATGGTCGGTGATCTGCGGGATGACCGGCGCGATCGCGACATGGGTCGGGACGCCGGCTTCGTTGAGCGCC
>JASLBJ010000069.1 GCA_030146725.1 Sphingomicrobium sp.
TCGAGGGCTGGCGCGACGGGGGCAGGCGCGAGGCGCGGTTCCTGATCGGGGCGGCCGACGGCTTTGGCGACGAGGAGCGGGCGAGCGCCGATCTGCTGCTGTCGTTCGGACGGCTGACCTGGCCGCATTTGCTGGTCCGCGCGATGCTTGCCGAGCAATTGTTTCGCGCGACCGCGATCCTCGCCAACCATCCTTATCACCGCGAAGGCTGAGGTGCTCCGCGCCCTTGCTCCGCTGCTGATCCTGGTCCCTGCGCTCGGCGGTGCAAGCGCTCCGGTCCAGCCGCGGGCCGAGCCGGTCGATGTCACGCTTGCCCGTGCGCGGTCCGAAGCGCGCATCGCCGACGCCGAGGTGCGGCGGCTCGAACAGGTCGCGGCGAGGGCCGGGGACGAGGCCGCGCGGTTGCGGGCCAGCCAGGCGGCTGCGGCCGAGGCGATCGGCGCTGCCGAAGCGCGGATCAGCGCCGCCGATGCACGGGTCCGGCTGGTCGCGGCGGTGGCGGCGGTTCGGGCCGAGCGGCTCCGCCGGGCGCAGCAGCCGGCCGCGTCGCTGCTGGCCGGGCTGGCGATGATGGCCCGCCGGCCGCCGCTGCTGGCAATTCTCGACGACGGGGGGACCGAGGAGTTCGTGCGCGTGCGGCTGCTGCTCGATGCGACGCTTCCGGTCATTCGCCGGCGCACCGCCGCGCTCGCGGGTGAAGTCGCCGAAGGTGAGCGGCTTGCGCAGGCGGCCGCAGGCGCTCGCGCAGGCCTGGTGGAGAGCCGCAACGAACTGGTGGAGCGGCGTCGGCAGTTTGCCGGGCTCGAGGCGGCGGCGAGCGCCCGGGCGGCGGCGACCGGTCTTGGCGCGGTCGGCGCGGGGGATCTGGCGATCGCCTTGTCCGAACGTGCCGAGTTGCTGTCGGGCAAGGCGGAGCGCAACCGCGTCGCTCGCCGGACCGCGCGCGAGCTTGCGGCTTTGGGTCCGGTGCCGATCCCACTCTCGGCGGCGCAGGGACCGGCGGAACAGCCGCTCGCCTACCGGCTCCCGGCCGAGGCTCCGGTCGTCGCCGGGCTTGGCGAGGTCGATCCGAACGGAATCCGCTCGCGCGGGCTGACGCTTGCAACGCGGCGCGGCGCCGACGTGCGGGTCCCGGCCGCGGGCGTGATCCGCTTCGCCGGTCCGTTCCAGGGCTATGACGGGGTGGTGATCATCGACCATGGCGGCGGGTGGATGAGCCTCATTCTCAACGTTGCGTCGCCGCTCGAAACCGGTGTTCGGGTGGCGGCTGGCGAGCGGCTCGGGCGGGCGCTTGGGGAGCTTGGCGTGGAACTGTCGCACGAGGGGCGGCATTGGTCGCCTGCCCTCATCGCAGGTTCATCGACAAGACTGTCAAAGAGGACAAAAGGCGGCTAATCCAAGTGGCTGCTGCAAGGACATTTGCCATGACCCTGACCCGCAAATTGCTTCCCCCACTCGCGCTTGTCGGAGCGCTCGCGCTGGTGCCCGTGACCACCAGTTCGCTGGCGGCCGCGGACGTTGCCAGTTACCAGGAGCTCGAGACGTTCATGAGCGTCTATGAGCGGGTCAAGGCGAATTACGTCGAGCCGGTCGACGATCATACGCTGATGAAGGGCGCAATCGACGGGATGCTGGCCGCGCTCGACCCGCATTCGTCCTATGTCGAGGCGTCGGACTTCCAGACGCTGCGCACGACCACCGACGGCAATTACGGCGGGCTCGGGATTACGGTTTCGACCGAGGACGGGGCGGTCAAGGTGATCTCGCCGACCGAGGATACGCCGGCGTGGCGCGCGGGGATCAAGTCGGGCGACTATATCACCCACATCAACAGCGAGCTGCTGTACGGGCTCAAGCTCGACGAGGCGGTCGAGAAGATGCGTGGGCTGCCCGGAAGCGCGATCAAGCTGACCATCGTCCGGCCGGGCCGCGACAAGCCGTTCGACGTCAGCCTGGTGCGCGAGCGGATCGAGCTTCGTCCGGTCAAGTGGGAGATCAAGGACGGCATCGGGATCGTCAACATCAACACCTTTGCCGCCAACACCGGCGATGCGACCAAGGCTGCGCTGGTGGCGATCGACAAGGCGACCGGCGGACGGCCGTTGGGCTATGTCGTCGACCTGCGCTCCAACCCCGGCGGGCTGCTCGATCAGGCGATCGAGGTCAGCGACGCGTTCCTCGAGAGCGGCGAGATCGTCTCCCAGCGGGGACGCGAGAAGGGCGACATCGAGCGCTATTACGCGCGGCCGGGCGACATGGCGCACGGGCTTCCGGTGATCGTGCTGCTCGATGCTGGAAGCGCGTCGGCGGCCGAGATCGTCGCCGGTGCGCTGCAGGACCATCGCCGCGCTTTGGTGATGGGTGAGAAGAGCTTCGGCAAGGGCTCGGTCCAGACCGTGGTGCAGACGGGTCCCGACAGCGCGCTTCGGCTGACCACGGCGCGCTATTACACGCCGTCGGGCAAGTCGGTTCAGGCCGGCGGGATCGATCCCGACATCACCGTGCCGCAGCTGTCCGATCCCGATTACAAGGATCGGCCGCGAGTGCGCGAGGCCGACCTTCGCCGCCACCTGATCAGCCAGGACAAGGCCGAGGACAAATTGCTCGAGCAGGACAGCACGACCGATCCGCGCTTCTCGGCGACTGCCGCGGAGCTCGAGAAGAAGGGGGTCAAGGACTTCCAGCTCGACTATGCGCTGCGGACGCTGAAGCGGCTCGGGGCCAAGCCTGCGGCGCTGGCGTCGGCGGGCGCGCAGAAGACCTCGCGCTAAGTCGAGAGCGACGCCGGTGAGCGAAGCTGCACTTGGCTCGCGGCCGGAAGGCGGGGCGCCGGCAGGCAAGCCGCTGGCGGGGCCGGCGCTCGGCCGGCTGATTGCCTTGCTGCTGCCGCTCGGGCTGCTTGGTGGAGCGCTCGGGTCGCAATACCTTGGCGGGCTGGCGCCGTGCGAGATGTGCTATTGGCAGCGCTGGCCGCATGCAGCGGCAATCGTTGCTGCGGCGCTGGCGTTTACCGCGCCGGCGACGGCGCCGCGCGCGCTCACCCTGACGCTGCTGGCAGCGCTGGCAATCGCGGTGTCGGGGGCGATCGGTTTCTATCATGCGGGGGTTGAGCTTGGCGTGTTCGAGGGGCTGACGACGTGTACGTCGATGGCCAGTGGTGCGACCACCAGCGAGTTGCTGGATGCGATCATGAAGGTGCCGCTGGTGCGCTGCGATCAGGTCCAGTTCGCGTTTCTCGGGATTTCGATGGCCGGGTGGAATGCGATCCTGTCGCTTGGCGGGGCGGCGGTGATTGCATGGGCGACGCTCAAGGGGCGCCGGGCATGAGCGACCACTGGCGGCCAGGCGATCGGCGGGTCGACAGCGCTTCGATGCTGCGCGTCAACCAGGCGGGCGAGTATGGCGCGACGCGGATTTATGCCGGGCAGCTTGCCGTGCTCCGCCGCAACGGAACGGCAGCCAAATTGATCACGCGCATGGCCGGGCAGGAAGAGCGTCACCTTGCGCGCTTCAATGCGCTGATGACCGAGCGGCGGGTGCGGCCGACCGCGCTCCAGCCGCTGTGGAACGTGGCCGGCTTCGCGCTCGGGGCGGCGACGGCGCTGATGTCCGAAAGTGCGGCGATGGCCTGCACCGACGCGGTCGAGACCGAGATCGATCGTCATTACACCGCCCAACTGCAGGAGCTTGGGGACGAGGATCCGGAGCTTGCCGCCGACATTCTCGATTTCCAAGCGGACGAACTCGAGCACCGCGATAGTGCGAGGGAAGCCGGGGCTGCGAACGCCGTCGGCTATCCGCTGCTGACCGCGGCGATCCGTGCCGGATGCAGGGCAGCGATCAACCTGTCGAAACGAATTTGAGGAACCGCAAGCGGCGGTCACCCGCTGTAGCCATTGAAAGGATGACCACGGTCATGATCAAGCCAAGCCTAATGACTGCCGCCGCCGCTGCCGTTGCGATTGCCGGCTTTTCGGCCGTCCCGTCCGCTGCCGTCGCGCAGAGCCGCAATGCGGAGATCCTCGTCTATGGCACGGACCCCTGCCCGCGCTCGACCGACGACGAGGTCGTCGTCTGCCGCCGGCTGCCCGAGACCCAGCGCTATCGCATCGCCGAGGAGCTTCGCAGCACCGGCTCGCGCCAGGCGCGACAGGCGTGGGTCAACCAGTCGCGCACGCTCCAGACGGTCGGCGCGACCGGCACCAACAGCTGCTCGGCCGTCGGCCCGGGCGGCCACACCGGCTGCGTCCTGCAGGAGATCGAAGTTGCCCGCCAGCAGCGCCAGGAGCAGGCTGCCGGGGACGTTGCGCCCGGTCAGTAAGCTTACGGTCGCGCGCGTTCGGTCGCGATCCAGGCGTCGATCTGGGCTTCGAGCGCGTCGAGCGGGACTGCGCCCTGGCCGAGCACCGCGTCGTGGAAGCGGCGGAGGTCGAATTTGGGCCCAAGCGCCTGCTCCGAGCGGGTGCGCAGTTCCTCGATCCTGAGCTGGCCGATCTTGTAGGCGAGTGCCTGGCCGGGGCTCGAGATGTAGCGGTTGACCTCGGCGTCGATGTTGGCGTCGGTCAACGCGCTATTGTCCTTCATGAACGCGACCGCGCGCTCTTTCGTCCAGCCCTTCGAATGGAGTCCGGTGTCGACCACCAGCCGGGTCGCGCGCCACATCTGGTAGCTTAGCCGGCCCATTTCCTTTTGCGGCGTGTCGTAAAGCCCCATGTCGGTGCCGAGCCGTTCGGAATAGAGGCCCCAGCCCTCGACGAAGGCGGTGAAGAAGGTGCCGTATTTGCGCCACGCGGGGAGATCGAGTTCCTGCTGGGTGGCGATCTGCATGTGGTGGCCGGGGACCGCCTCGTGGACCGAGAGCACGGGGACTTCCCACAGGGGGCGCTGGTCGAGCTTGGTGGTGTTGACGAGGTAAAAGCCGGCGACGCCCGCGTCGGGGCTTCCAGGCTGATAACGGGCGGTGGTGTCGCCGGGCGCGGTCGCGGCGGCCATCGGACGGATTCCGTAGGGCAGACGCGGCAGGCGGGTGAACAGGGACGGCATCTTGCCGTCGATGGTCTTCGTGACGATCGCGGTCGCCTCGAGCAGCTCGGCGGGCGATTTGGCATAGTATTTTGGGTTGCTGCGCATGTCGGCGATCATTGCCTCGCGCGAGGGAAAGCCGGCGCTTGCTGCCACCTTGACCATGTCGGCACGGATGCTTGCGACTTCGCGCAGGCCGATGCGGTGGATCTCGTCGGGGGTCAGATCGGTCGTCGTGTAGTTGCCCACGAGGTACGCGTAATATTCCTTGCCCTGGGGGAGCGCGGAGACGCCGACACTCTGCCGGCATTTGGCCTTGAGCTCGCGGTCGTAGAGGGCGGCGAAGTCACGGTAGGATGGGGTGATCTGGCCCTGGATGAGGTCGCGGGCGCGGGCCTGCAGGCGCTGCCAGTCGGCCCCGGGGATCGCGGCGGGGCGCTCGGCTGCGAAAGGCAGATAGAAGCGGGACTTTGCGGGATCGTCGGCGATGTTGCCGGTGATCGTCGCCGGGAAGCCGGACAAGGTGACGCAGGGCTGGACGAAGCCCTCGCGCGCGGCCTTCGCACTGATCTCGCCGTAGCTGCGCATCCGGGCGGGTACGAGGGCGATGCGGGCGAGATAGTTCTCGTAATCGGCGAACGTGCGGAACGGCTGGCTTTCGGCAATGCCGGCATAATAATCGTGCGGGCTACCGAGCGTCGAATAGAGCATCTGCCGCTGGCCGAAGCGGTTGCCTGCGATTACATCCTCGAGCGAGCGCTTGAGGATCGTGCGGTTGGTGCGGTCGGCGGGGCTAAGGCTTGGCGCGGGGATCGCATTCAGCCGCGCGAGGAACGCGGCCGCTTCGGCTGCTCGGCGGTCGAACTCGGCGAGGCTCATCTGGTCGAGCTGGGCGTCGTAGGTGGTCACCCCCGCGGACGTCGCGGTCAGCGGGGAGTTGCGCAGCTGGGCGGCCCAATACTGGTCCATCAGAGCAGTGAAGTCCTCGGCCGGGCCGGCGCTCGCGGGCGCGGCGAGCGCAAGGGCGGTGGCGGCGAGCGCCAGGAAACGGGTGCGCATGGGTTATCCTCCCCTTGATCTGCGGGCAGGCTAGCGGGGCGCACGAGAGCAGGCAAATGGCCCCTACGACGCGCGCTGCTGCACGATGCGGCGCCGGAACGAATTGTTGGCACTCCGGCGTGCGTTGCGGCGTTGAGAACGGAGCCGTTCAGAGCAAACAGGGAGAATGATGCCGTGTCCGCAAGCAAGCCAAGGCCCGGTGTCCCGCGTCAACTCGGCGGCGAGGGCAAGTTCGTGCTTGCAACCCGGGTCGGTTTCGTCGCGCGCGGCCTGTTGTACACGACGATCGGCCTGCTGGTGCTGCGCAGCGGGCGCACCGAGGACCCGCAGGGGGCCATCGAAGCGCTGGGCAGCGGCGGTGGGCAGTGGCTGCTCGCGATCATGGCGCTGGGCTTTTTCGCCTACGGGTTGTGGCGGATCGCCGAGGCGGCGTTCGGGATGGAGAGCGGCGGCGACGAAGGTGCGGAAACCACCGGCAAGCGCGCCGCCGCGGGCGTCAGCGGGCTCCTCCATTTGCTGCTCGGAGTGCAGACGATCCGGCTGTGGCGCGGATCGGGCGGCGGTCCGGGCAACGGCGCCGAGGAGCAGGCGAGCGGTGTGCTCGGGCTTCCGGGCGGTCCGGTGCTGCTTGGGATCGTTGCGCTCGCGCTGATCGCCGGGGGTCTTTACCAGCTGTATGAATCGTATCGCGCCAAGTTCCTGTCGCGGCTTACCGAAGGCGCGGGGCAGAAGGAGTGGGTCCAGTGGCTTGGGCGCGCCGGCTATGCGGCGCGCGGGACGGTGTTCCTGATCTGCGGCTTTTTCCTCGGCAAGGCGGCGCTGAATACGAACGCCACGGCGGCCGGCGGAATGGGAGAGGCGCTCGACTGGCTGTCGAGCCCCACTGATCTCATCGTCGCCACCGGCCTGTTCCTGTTCGGTCTCTACAGCCTGGTGGAAGCGCGTTACCGCCGCGTGCAGCGCCCGCCGATCGAGCGCACGGAACAGCAAATTCGCAGCAAGATCCCCGGCTAAAGCCCGGGTTTCAGCAGTTTATCTGGACTTTCGAGCCGCGTGAACATAGATAGAACGCGTGGCTCAACTCGACACCCAGGCGAAGCTCGCGATCCTTGCCGACGCGGCGAAGTATGACGCATCCTGCGCGTCGTCGGGCACGTCCAAGCGCGACAGCCGCAGCGGCAAGGGCGTGGGCTCGAGCGAAGGCATGGGCATCTGCCATGCCTATGCGCCCGACGGCCGCTGCATCAGCCTGCTCAAGATCCTGCTGACCAACAGCTGCATCTTCGACTGCCATTATTGCATCAACCGCAAGAGCTCGAACGTGCGGCGCGCGCGGTTCACGGCGCCCGAAGTGGTCCAGCTGACGCTCAACTTCTACAAGCGCAATTATATCGAGGGGCTGTTCCTGTCGTCGGGGATCATCCGGTCGTCGAACTACACGATGGAGCAGCTGGTCGAGGTCGCGCGGAGCCTGCGCGAGGACCACGACTTTCGCGGCTATATCCATCTGAAGACCATTCCCGATGCCGATCCCGAGCTGGTGCGGCTGGCTGGGCTCCATGCCGACCGCGTGTCGATCAACGTCGAATTGCCGACCGTTGCCGGTCTTGAGGAGCTTGCGCCCGAGAAGAGCGCGGCCCGGATCGAGGGTGCGATGGGGGACATGAAGGGCGCGATCGAGGCGACGAAGGACAGTTCGAAGCGGTTCAAGGCGGCGCCCCGGTTTGCTCCGGCGGGGCAGTCGACGCAGATGATCATTGGCGCCGATGCCGCCACCGACAGCGATATCGTCGGCAAGGCAAGCCGGCTGTACGACAGGTTCGGGCTTCGGCGGGTGTATTATTCGGCGTTCTCGCCGATCCCCGACGCGAGCGCGGTGTTGCCGCTCAAGCGGCCGCCATTGATGCGCGAGCATCGGCTATACCAGTCCGACTGGCTGATGCGTTTTTACGGCTTCAAGCCGGCCGAGGTGGTGAGCGCCACTGATGCGGGGGGCAATCTGCCGCTCGATATCGATCCCAAGCTGGCGTGGGCGCTCAAGTTTCGCGAGCACTTTCCGGTGGACGTTAACAAGGCGTCGCGTGAGGCGTTGCTGCGGGTGCCGGGGCTTGGAGTGAAGGCGGTCGATCGGCTGATCGCGTCGCGCAAGTGGCGCTCGCTGCGGCTCGACGACGTGGCGCGCCTGACGCTGTCGATCACCAAGGTGCGGCCGTTCATCGCGGCCGCGGACTGGCGCCCTACCCTGCTGACCGACAAGGCCGATTTGCGCAGCCTGGTCGCACCCAAGCGTCAGCAGCTGGAGCTGTTCGC
>JASLBJ010000103.1 GCA_030146725.1 Sphingomicrobium sp.
GGCGACGCCGAGGTGATGCTTGCGGGCGGGGCCGAGTGCGCCTTGTGCCCGCTGGGGATTGCCGGCTTCGCCCAGGCGCGCGCCTTGTCGACCAACTTCAACGACGAGCCCGAGCGCGCCAGCCGCCCATACGACCGCGACCGGGACGGCTTCGTCATGGGGGAGGGTGCCGGTGTGGTCGTCCTTGAGGAGTATGAGCACGCCAAGAAGCGCGGTGCGAGGATCTACGCCGAGCTGGTCGGCTACGGCATGTCGGGTGACGCCTATCACGTGACCGCGCCGCACCCGGAAGGCGCCGGCGGCTATCGTGCGATGGAAGTGGCGATGAAGCGCTCCGGCCTCGAGCTTGGCGATATCGATTATATCAATGCCCACGGCACTTCGACTCCGCTCGGCGACGAGCTCGAGGTCAATTCGGTGCGCAAGCTGTTCGGCAACAACATCGCCAATCTGTCGATGAGCTCGACCAAGTCGGCGATCGGCCATCTGCTTGGCGGCGCCGGCGCGGTCGAGAGCATCTTCTGCATCCTTGCGATGCGCGACGGGATCGTGCCCCCGACGCTCAACCTCGACAATCCGAGCGAGGGCACCAGCGGGGTCGACCTCGTGCCGCACAAGGCAAAGGAGCGACGGGTGAAGGCAGTGCTCAACAACAGCTTCGGCTTCGGCGGCACCAATGCCAGCCTGGTGATGAAGGCGATCGATTAAGCCACGTGCTCCGCCGAGCGCTCATCGTCGCCGTCGTCCTCGGCCTGCTTGCCGGAGCTGGCGGCTATTGGCTGCTATGGGCCGGTTCGGGACCGAAAGCCGGACCGCACACGCTCATCGTCGAGGAAGGCTCGAGCCTGGCCCGCGTCGCGGCTCAGCTCGAACGCATCGGGGCGATCCCGGGCAGTGCGCGCACGTTCCGGGTGATGGCGCGGCTGTTCGGGTCGGGCGACCCGATCCAGGCCGGCGAGTTCGAGATTCCGGCCGGTCTCGGCGGATCCGCTGTGCTCGACCTGCTGCAGCACGGACGTCCGGTCCAGCGGCTGATCACGGTCACCGAAGGCATGCCGTCGATCATCGTCCAGGAGAAGCTTGCCGCGGTCGAGTATCTGACCGGCCCGGCGCCGCTGCCGCCCGAAGGGTCGGTCCTGCCCGACAGTTACGGCTATGAACGGGGCGAGAGCCGTGCAGCGGTCGTCGCGCGAATGCAGGCGGCGATGACCCGCACGCTCGACCAGCTGTGGCCCGGACGCAAGCCAGCCTGTCCGGTCCAGAGCAAGGCCGAGGCCGTGATCATGGCCTCGATTGTCGAAAAGGAAACCGGCAAGCCGTCCGAGCGCAAGACGGTGGCCGGCGTCTATTGCAACCGCCTGCGCATCGGCATGAAGCTCGATGCCGACCCGACGGTCATCTATCCGATCACCAAGGGCAAGCCGCTTGGCCGGCGAATCCTGCGCTCCGAGCTGAACGCGAACACGGGCTACAACACGTATCGCATGGCGGGCCTTCCCGCTGGCCCGATCGCCAATCCGGGTCGCGACAGCATTGCCGCAGTGCTCGACCCGGCCCCGACCAAAGCGCTGTTCTTCGTTGCCGACGGGACTGGCGGCCATGTGTTTGCGGAGACGCTCCAGCAGCACAATGCGAACGTCCAGAAGTGGTACGCCATCCGCCGCGCTCGCGGCGAGATGTAATCAGGGGCTGTAGTCAGGGGCGGGCGACAGCCTCCGCGGCGACGTAGCCGACGCGTCGCCCCGCACCCGCATAGCCCCACGCCCAGCCGCGGCTGTTGTCGAGTACCAGCAGCGTGGTGCCCTCCGGCAATTCCGCGATGACCCTCGACTCGAGCGACGGGTCGGTTCTCAATTGCGTTGCCATGACGGTCACTTGCTCTAGCGGCTCCGCAAAGTGCGACGCGATCACCTGTCCCGCAAGAGCGACATCGGCCAGGTCCTTGCGATAGGCGTGCGTTGCAGGATCTGGCAAGTTCGACGGCCCGGCGAGGCTGAAGCTGTCAGCGCTGATGCGCGAAGGCCGCACCGATGATCGGGCGGTGGGCAGGTGCGGCTCCGTCGCTGGGGTCGCGGAGATTGCGCTTGAAGCCTTCAAGGAATTCCGCCCCGCTGCTGGTTCGAACGACGAATACATTGCGGCGGTCGTCCTGGTCACGCTCACGGCGGAGATAGCCCAGCGCACCAAGAGTATTCAAGGCGCGAGTGACGACCGGCTTGGACACGCCGAGAACTCGGGCAAGGCCACGAACCGTGTGCGGACCCGGAGTCAGATAGACCAGCATCAGCAGGGACATCTGGCGATTGGTCAGGTCCGGCTCGCCCGAGCGGACGTAGGCGATCAACGCCTTCATCCAGCCAGATAGCGAAACATCGGCCATGTCGGCGTGTTCTCCGTCCCATCGCGTTCGTTGCCAGTAAACCGGCGGCGCACCGAAATGTTGCAGGGGAACCATGCGAAAAGCCCGGAAGCCGGGCAGAGCGAGCAGCCTGGGCTATGAACCCCGCGAATAGCGCGTTGCGAGCAGGTCGAAGGCTGCGCGAAGTCCCAGCGCATCGCCGCCCTTGGGTCGCCCGGGCCGTGCCTTGTCACGCCAGGCGAAGGTATCGAGGTGCGCCCAGGCGATCCCCTCCGGCACGAAGCGCTCGAGAAACAGCGCCGCCGTGATGCAGCCGGCCAGCGACGAACCGGTCGAATTGACCAGGTCCGCAATGTCGCTCTTGAGCATGTCGTCGTAGCCGCGCCACAATGGCATCCGCCACACGGGGTCCTCGACCGCCGCTGCGGCACGCTCGAGATCGGCGGCAAGGTCGTCGCG
>JASLBJ010000128.1 GCA_030146725.1 Sphingomicrobium sp.
CGGGCGATTGCCTCCGCAGTGGCGGTGATCGCAGGCGCTGCTGCAACGGCGAGCGCGGTCAGTTCCTCGGCATGAGCGGCCTCGGCGGCAAGTGCGTGACCGCCCGCTTCGACCACCCGGCTGGCCTCGGCATGGAGCTCGGGCGAGTTGAAGCGGACGACGCCGGCGAGTGTCTGGCGGTGGGTGAAGCCGCTGTCCGGCGCCATCAGGCGGTCGCCATGACGAGCGGAAACCTCGACATGGTAGCCAAGCACGGCATTGTGGCGGATCTTGAGCGTGGGCGTGCCGGTCGCGTCACGATAGCGGGCTTCGAGCGCGGCGATCGCCCGGCGGCCATCCGACGACGCGGACCGCAGCGTGTCGAGCGCAGGGTCGTACCCTTCCGCGATATAGCCGCCCCTCGATGCATCGAGCGGCGGGGAGGGGACCAATGCGCGCTGCAGTTCGGCAATCAGCGCGTCGTGACCGCCGAGACGCGGAAGCAATTGGCCAAGCAGGTGCGGCCGGTCGGGCTCGCTCTCGATCGCGGCTTTCAGCGCGGCTGCAGCGCCAAGCCCGTCGCGCAGCAGCGCCAGGTCACGTGGGCTACCTCGACCCGCCGCCAGCCGGGCGAGCGCCCGTGCGAGGTCGGGCATGATCTTGAGCGCGGCCCGCAACCGCTCGCGCCGGCCAGCGTCGATGTGCAGCCAGGCGACGAGCGCCAAGCGGGCATCAATCGCGGCGCGCTCGGTCAGCGGAGCAGCGAGATCTTCGGCGAGCAGGCGCCGGCCGGGGGCGGTCTGGCAGCGATCAATCTCGCCGAGCAGGCTGCCGGTCACGCTGCCGGCTGCCGAACGGCACAGTTCGAGACTTTCGCGGGTCGCTGCGTCGATCGCCATGTGCGCCGAGCGCGCGATCCGCCGCGGCGCATCGAGCAGGATCGTGGAGCTTTTCTGGGTTGCGTCGAGATAGGCGAGCAGCCCCCCTGTCGCGGCGAGCTCCGCCCGCGATGGTGAGCCCAGCCCGTCGAGCGTCGCCAGCCCGAAGCGTGCCTTGAGCGCGCGCTCGCCAGCGGCGCTGTCGAACCCGCCCTTGCCCGCAGTGCAGCGGATGCCGGGTACCGCCCCATCGGCAATCGTCTCGGCCGGGGACAGCCGCGCCAACTCCGCCGCAAGCTCGCCCGGCCCGAGCGCGACCAGCTCGAAGCGGCCGG
This sequence comes from Sphingomicrobium sp., assembly GCA_030146725.1. GTDB lineage: Bacteria > Pseudomonadota > Alphaproteobacteria > Sphingomonadales > Sphingomonadaceae > Sphingomicrobium. The sequence goes on from JASLBJ010000128.1 coordinate 1,193, forward strand.
TCGAGATGTCCGCCGCGGCCAATGCCCACTCGTCGCCGACGCGTCCGATCGCCGCCAGCCAGTTGGCCGCGCCGGATTCGAGCAGCGCCTCCTCGGTCAGCGTGCCCGGCGTGACCAGCCGGACGATCGCGCGGTCGACCAGCGCCTTCGACCCGCGCGCCCGCCGCGCCTCCGCCGGGCTTTCGATCTGTTCCGCGACCGCCACCCGGTGCCCGCCCCGGATCAGGCGCGCCAGATACGCCTCGGCCGAGTGCACCGGCACGCCGCACATCGGGATCGCCTCGCCCTCGCTTTCCCCGCGCTTCGTCAGCGCGATGTCGAGGCAGGCGGCGGCGGCGCGCGCATCGTCGAAGAACAGCTCGAAGAAGTCGCCCATGCGGTAGAACAGCAGGGCGTCGCCGGCTTCGGCCTTGAGGCGCTTGTATTGCGCCATCATCGGGGTCGGTGCGTCGCCACGGGCCATCGTGCGTTGCTAGCCGCTAAGCGTGACTCTTCCCACACCCTTTGGCAGAGCCGCGCCGCAAGGGAGAGACGAATGTCCGAAAGCAATGTCACTTTCAGCGAGGCCGAGGCACTCGACTTCCACTCGCGCGGGCGGCCGGGCAAGATCGAGATCGTCGCGACCAAGCCGATGGCGACCCAGCGCGACCTCAGCCTTGCCTACTCGCCGGGCGTCGCCGTTCCGGTGCTGGCGATCGCCAAGGACCCGGGCCGCGCCTACGACCTCACCGCCAAGGGTAATCTCGTCGCGGTCGTCTCCAACGGCACCGCCATCCTTGGTCTTGGCAATCTTGGGGCACTTGCGTCCAAGCCGGTGATGGAAGGCAAGGCAGTGCTGTTCAAGCGCTTCGCCGACGTCGATTCGATCGACATCGAAGTCGATACGCAGGATTGCCAGCGCTTCATCGAGTGCGTCGAACTGCTCGCGCCGAGCTTTGGCGGCATCAACCTCGAGGACATCGCCGCACCTGACTGTTTCGTCATCGAGCAGGCGCTGAAGGAGCGGATGAACATCCCGGTGTTCCACGACGACCAGCACGGGACCGCGATCATCACCGCGGCGGGCCTGATCAACGCGTGTCACCTGACCGGCCGCACGCTCGGCAGCGTCCGCGTAGTGGTCAACGGCGCGGGCGCCGCGGCGATCGCCTGCACCGAGCTGATCAAGGCGATGGGCGTGCGCGGCGACCAGGTCATCATGTGCGACCGCAAGGGTGTCATCCACAAGGGCCGCACCGACCTCGACCAGTGGAAGTCGGCGCATTCGGTGGAGACCGACGCGCGCACGCTCGTCGACGCGCTGGTCGGTGCCGACGTGTTCCTCGGCCTCTCGGCTGCCGGCGCGCTCAAGCCCGAAATGGTGATGGGCATGGCGCCCGAGCCGATCATCTTCGCAATGGCCAATCCCGATCCCGAGATCACGCCGCCTGAAGCGCGCGCGGCGCGTCCCGACGCGATCATCGCGACCGGGCGCTCGGACTATCCCAACCAGGTCAACAATGTGCTTGGCTTCCCGTTCATCTTTCGCGGCGCGCTCGACGTGCGCGCGACCGCGATCAACGACGAGATGAAGATCGCCGCGGCGACCGCGCTGGCCGAGCTGGCGCGCGAACCGGTGCCGGAGGAGGTCGCGGCGGCCTATGGCGGTCGCAGCCACAGCTTCGGGCGCGATTACATCATCCCGGCGCCGTTCGACCCCCGGCTGATGGAGGTGGTCGCCTCGGCCGTCGCGGACGCCGCCATGCGCAGCGGAGTCGCGCAGAAGCCGATTCCCAGCATGGACGCCTACCGCACGCAGCTGCGCGCGCGGCTCAACCCGACCGTCGGCGTGATGAGCCTCGCCTTCGAGGCGGCGCGCGCCAACCCCAAGCGCGTACTGTTCGCGGAAGGCGAGGAGCCCAACGTCCTGCGCGCCGCGATCGCCTTCAAGGAGGGCGGCTACGGAACGCCGGTGCTGGTCGGGCGCGACGAGGTCTACGACCGGCTCAAGGAACTCGGAGTCGACAACCCGCACGACTATGAGGTGCTCAACAGCCGCAACTCGCCGCTAGTCGGGCGGGCGGTCGAATATATCTACAAGAAGCACCAGCGGCAGGGCCTGCTGCAGCGCGAGATCGAGCGGATGGTCAATCAGGACCGCAACTATTTCGCCGCCGCGATGCTCGCCGCGGGCGAAGCGGACGCGATGATCACCGGAACCACGCGTCCGTTCAGCCAGTCGCTGAAACAGGTTCGGATGATTATCGACGACGAGCCCGGCACGACGCCGTTCGGGCTCAACGTGATCGTCGGGCGCCACGACACGGTGCTGATTGCCGACACTGCGGTGACCGAACGGCCTGATGCCCAGCAGCTTGCGGCGATCGCGCTGCGTTCGGCCGGGTTCGCGCGGCGCATGGGGCTCGAGCCGCGCGTCGCGTTCGTCAGCTACACCACCTTCGGCAATCCGCCAGGCAGCCATATCGAAGACCTGCGCGACGCGGTGAAGCTGCTCGACGGCCTTCGCTGCGATTTCGAATATGAAGGCGAGATGGGCCCGGACGTGGCGCTTAACTATTCGATGCAGCAGCGCTTCTACCCGTTCAGCCGCTTGTCCGGCCCCGCCAATGTGCTGGTCATGCCGGGGCTGCAGTCGGCCAATCTGTCGGCCAAATTGCTCAAGGAGCTTGGCGGCGAAGGCATGCTCGGCCCGTACATCCTCGGGCTCGAGCTGCCCGTCCAGATCGCCCCGATGACGGCGAGTGCGTCGGACCTGGTGATGCTTGCGGTGCTTGCGGCGGGAAGCGCCAAGGAACGGCAGCCTGATCGTCGGCCCGCCGAACTGGCGGCCGAATAGTCAGATCCGCTCGACGCTGGAGACCGGATCGGCGTCCCTGAGCGCCGCGATGATGGTGTGGAGATGGCCGAGGTCGTGCACTTCCACGTCGATGTGGAACGTGTGGAAGCTGCCGTCGCGGTGGACCAGGGCGAGGTTGACGATGTTGGCGTGCTTGGCGCCGAGAATGCCCGACATTGCGCCGAGCGCGCCTGGAATATCGCGCAGGATCACCGCGACGCGTGCCGCTCCGCCGTCCGAGCCTTCGCCCCAGGCAAGGTCGAGCCAGTCGGCGTCGATCCCGCTTGCAAGCGTCTCGCAGCCGATCATGTGAACCTCGATCTCCTCATCCTCGCGGCGGAGACCGACGATGCGGTCGCCCGGCACCGGGTGGCAGCATGTCGCCAGCCGGTAGGCGACGCCCGGGGTCAGCCCCTTGATCGAGATCGCGGTGCGCTGGCCGACCGGGCGCCGGGGGACGTCGGTGCTCGCCGAACCCGGCATCAGCGCTTCCATCAGCGCCTCGTCGGTCACCCGCTTGCGCGCGATGGCAATCATCAGCGCGTCCTCGTCGTCGAGCTTCAGTTTCTTGAGCGCGCGCTTGAGCGCACCCGTCCCGAGTTCTGACGGAAGGCGCTCGATGATCTCGTCGTAGATCTTGCGGCCGAGCTCGATCGTCTCGTCGCGCTCCTTGTGGCGGACGAAGCGGCGAACGCCGGCGCGGGCCTTGCCGGTCGCGACGAAGCGCAGCCAGCTCGGCTGCGGGTGCTGCGCTTCGGACGCGAGGATCTCGACCTGGTCGCCATTCTCGAGCAAGGTGCGGAGCGGCACCACGCGCCCGTTGACCTTGGCCCCCACGGTACGGTCGCCAAGATCGGTGTGCACCGCATAAGCGAAGTCGACCGCGGTCGCGCCCTTGGGCAGCTGGATCAGCTCGCCCTTGGGGGTGAAGGCGAAGATGCGATCCTGGTACATCGCCATCCGCGTGTGCTCGAGCAGCTCCTCGGGGCTCTCGGCATGGTCGAGGATCTCGACCAGATCGTCGATCCACGGCACCTTGAGGTCGGCGCGCGGCTTGTTCTCCTTGTAGGCCCAGTGCGCGGCGAGCCCGCGTTCGGCCTGGTCGTGCATGCTCTGGTCGCGGATCTGGATCTCGATGCGCATCTTGGCATCGTGGATCACCGACGTGTGCAGCGAGCGGTAGCCGTTGCGCTTGGGCGTGGAGATGTAATCCTTGAAGCGGCCC
>JASLBJ010000136.1 GCA_030146725.1 Sphingomicrobium sp.
GCGCGAACTTGGTCTCGAACGCCCGCTCACGATCGTTGAAGCTGGTCATGCCGTCCCTCTCAGAGTGTCATGCAGCAGATAGGCACGACCGCCGCTTCAGTCCAGCGTCACCACCAGCTTGCCGATGACCCGGCGTGCGCCGAGCGCCGCAATCGCCTCGCCTGCGCGCTCCAGAGGATAGGTTGCGCTGATCCGCGGCGCGATCCTGCCCTCGCTCCACAAGCGGAACAACGTCTCGACATGCGCTGCATTGGCCCCGGGATCGCGCATTGCGAACGCACCCCAGAACACGCCGCACACATCGCAGCTCTTGAGCAGAGTGAGATTGAGCGGCAGCCTCGGGATCCCGGCTGGGAAGCCAACCACCAGATAGCGGCCCTCCCACGCGATCGCCCGGAGCGCAGCTTCCGCATAGTCGCCGCCCACCGGATCGTAGATCAGGTCGGCGCCCGCCGGGCCCACGGCATCCTTGAACAGGCCGGCAAGTGCCTTCTGACCGTCGCGGTCGAACGGCCCGGCCGGATAAACGACCGCCGAATCCGCTCCCGCCTCCAGCGCCGCCGCCGCTTTCTCCTCCGACGATACCGCGGCGACGACCCGCGCACCGAACGCCTTGCCAAGCTCGACGGCAGCGAGGCCGACACCCCCTGCGGCACCAAGCACCAGCAGCGTCTGTCCCGCGGCCAGCCGGCCGCGGTCGAGCAGGGCATGGATCGACGTCGCATAGGTCAGCAGCAGCGCCGCGCCGTCCTCGAAGCTGCGCTCAGGTGGCAGCCGGAACGCCGACCTCGCCGGAATGACGATCTTCTCGGCGAGCCCGCCGAACCCGGGCACGGCGATCAGCCGGTCGCCGATCGCCCAGCCCTCGACCCCCTCGACGCCCTCGCCGACAGCCTCGACCTCGCCCGCAATCTCCCCACCCGGCGCAAACGGTCGCGTCGGCTTGAGCTGATACTTGTCCTCGATGATCAGCACGTCGGGAAAGTTGATCGCCGCCGCGCGCACCCGCACCAGCAGCTCGCCGGGGCCCGGCACCGGGTCGGGCAGCTCCGCGATCCGCAGCGTCTCGGGGCCGCCCGGGGCAACCGAGTGCAGCGCGCGCATCACTCTGCCGCCTCGGGGAAGGCAGGCAGCTTGGCGACGTCCGCCGGCTCGTGCTGGATGATCACCTTGGCCCCCGTGCGCTTGGCCAATCCCTCGAACTTGTCCATCGACGTCAGCGTCTGCGCCCGGTCGGTGTTGAACGGCGGCACGCCGCGCTTCACCCGCGCCTGGGTCGCATGATACATGTCGCCCGACAGCAGCACCGGCCCGCTCTTCAAATTGACCAGCAGTGCCAGGTGATCGGGCGTGTGCCCCGGCAGATGGATCGCGGTCACGCTGCCATCGCCGAAGACGTCGACGTCGCCGCTGGCGAGCGTCACCGGCTTGCCCTCTCCCCGCCAGGCGGCGAACGGGTCCTTGTCCTTGGCCGACTGCTCAAAGTCCGCACGGCCGATCACCAGCCGGGCGTTGGCGAACTCCGCCGCCTGCCCGACATGGTCGTCGTGCATATGGCTGATCCCGACGACATCGACGTCCGCGGGCGTCAGCTGCAATTTACCAAGCTGCTCTGCAATCGTCGCCGAGAGTTTCGCCGTGCCGATGCCGATGTCGTTGCTCTGGCCCTTCCACGCCGCCGGAAAGCCGGTGTCCCACAGCAGCACGTCGTCGCCGTGGCGGATCACATAGCAGCTGTCGACGATCTCCCGCGGCCCGGGCTCGTAGAGCGGCCGGTCAGAAAAGCTCTTCGCAAAGTCGGTGATGGTGGCGGTGCCGCAGTCGAGCCGGACCAGGCTGAGCGCTGCTCCAGCGTCCTGCGTGGCCGCGGCATTACCGCTGCCTGTGGTCGCAGTCCCGTTCGTCGTCGCGTTCGCATCCGAAGCCGGCTCGCGGGCCCCGTTGCAGCCGGCAAGCGCAACAGCCGCCGCAGCAGCGGCCAGGCGAGCAGTCCACACCATCGTCATTCTCCTTCATTGCTCGCGGGCGCGCTGGTCCGCGACGACCTCGGCGGCAGTCAGTCCGTCGAACGTTAGCCGCGCCAGCGCCGCCGGGTCACGCGCCGAATGCCGCCGGCCGCCGATCGTCTGCATCGCGCGATCGAACAGCAGTCGGTCGGCAACGGGAAGCTGGTCCCGCGCGGCCGACGCGCTGCGCTCGAACGCTGCCGGGGAAGACCCGTCGATGGTCACCGGCTGCTCGGCCGTGCAGGCCGTCACGGCCAGCACCCCGGTCATGCTGAGGACGAGCGGTCCCCTAGCCCTCATAGGCGGCGGTCGTCTTCGCCCGAACCTCGTCCGCGTTCACTCCGGGCGCCGTCTCGACGAGCCGGAACGGACTCGCATGGTCGTCCCGCTGGAACACGGCGAGATCGGTGATGATCATGTCGACGACGTTCTTGCCCGTCAGCGGCAGCGTGCACTCGGGGATGAACTTCGGATCGCCTGCCTTGGAGTTATGCTCCATCACGACGATGATCTTCTTGACGCCGGCGACGAGGTCCATCGCGCCGCCCATGCCCTTGATCATCTTGCCCGGGATCATCCAGTTGGCGATGTCGCCGCCCTCGCTGACCTCCATCGCGCCCAGGACGGTGAGGTCGATATGCCCGCCGCGGATCATCGCGAAGCTGTCGGCCGAGCTGAAATAGGACGACGAAGGCAGCTCGCTGATCGTCTGCTTGCCGGCATTGATCAAGTCCGGATCGACCTCGTCCTCGTACGGAAACGGCCCGATCCCGAGCATCCCGTTCTCGCTCTGCAACGTGACCGTCAGCCCCGCCGGAATATGGTTCGCAACCAGCGTCGGAATCCCGATCCCGAGATTGACATAATAGCCATCCCGCAACTCCCGCGCCGCCCGCGCCGCCATTTCATCGCGTGACCAGGCCATCAAGCCGCCTCCCGCTCGCGAACGGTGCGGAACTCGATCTTCTTGTCGTACGGAGCACCGAGGATCATCCGCTTCACGTAAATGCTCGGCAAATGAGTCGCGTCCGGATCGAGGCTTCCGACCGGCACGATCTCCTCGACCTCGGCAACGCACACCCGCCCGCAGGTTGCCGCCGGCGCGTTGAAGTTGCGTGCAGTCTTGCGGAACATGAGATTGCCCACTTCGTCCGCCTTCCACCCCTTGATGATCGCAAGATCGGCGCGAATTCCGCGCTCGAGGATATACTCCTCGGGTCCATTCGGCCCGTCGAAGCTCTTCACTTCCTTGCCCTCGGCGACCTGCGTTCCGACCCCCGTCTTGGTGTAGAAGCCAGGGATCCCCGCGCCGCCCGCGCGCATCCGCTCGGCCAGCGTGCCCTGCGGGCAGAATTCCACCTCGAGCTCGCCGGCGAGAAACTGCCGTTCGAATTCCTTGTTCTCGCCGACGTAGGACGAGATCATCTTCCTGACCTGCCGCGTACGCAACAGCTTGCCGAGCCCCTCATTGTCGATCCCGGCATTGTTCGACGCGATGGTCAGGTCCCTGACCCCGCTGGCGACGATCGCATCGATCAGCCGCTCGGGGATTCCGCACAGCCCGAACCCGCCGGCAGCGATGGTCATGCCGTCGTGGAGCAGGCCGTCGAGCGCGGCGGCCGCGTCGCCATAGGTCTTGTTCGCCATATACCCTCGCTCCCCGGTCAAGGCCGAGGTCCAGTCCTCGACCTCAGATCGACGCGCCTTCGTCTTCGGCTACGACTTCAGCTTCGCCAGCACGCCCTGCAGCAGCATCGCGTACGACATGTCGCCCTCGACCTTCAACTAGCCCATCATGAAGGCGGTCAT
>JASLBJ010000137.1 GCA_030146725.1 Sphingomicrobium sp.
GTAGGCGCTGTCGTCGAGCGTCGCGACCGCATGGGCAACGGCGCCGAAATCGTTGACGATGGTGAAGCGCTCGACGCCGAGCTTCTCCTGCATCAGGGCCGGACGGATGACCCATGGATTGTTGGTCAGCTTGAGCAATTCGCCGCCCACTGGTCCCGCGAAGGCCATCGCGAACTCGTCCGGTAGCTCCCGCCCGGACTGTCGCCCGAACTCCTCCCACGCCGTTTGGAAACTCGCATGCTCGCTCGTCTTGAGCGTGACGGGTTCGCCCAGTTCGACAACGCGGTGGCCGTCCACAGAGGCAATCGCGAAGCGCGCGTGAGTGCCGCCGACGTCTGAAGTAACAATCTGTCTCATGATATCGCTTCGTCCATTGCAGCAAGCATTGCCGACGCACCGGCCTCGGCATTGTCGCAAGTGTGACGCATCAGCGCAAACAGCTCGCGCCCGGTGCCGACCGGCTGGGGCGGGGCAGGGGCCACTTCGCGTGCCGCAAGGTCTACTCCGACCGCCTCCAGTTGACCGGTTCGACCGCACACCCGGATCATGTCACCGTCACGAACACGCGCCAGCGGGCCGTCGGGCAGCGCCTCGGGTGAGACATGGATCGCAGCCGGCACCTTGCCGCTCGCGCCCGACATCCGCCCGTCGGTGACCAGCGCAACGCGGTGCCCGCGGTCCTGCAGCACGCCAAGCACTGGAGTCAGCTTGTGCAGTTCGGGCATGCCGTTGGCGCGGGGTCCCTGGAAGCGGACGACGGCGACGAAATCCCGGTCGAGTTCGCCGGCCTTGAACGCGTCAAGGACCTGCTGCTGGTCCGAAAACACCAGCGCGGGCGCCTCGATCGTCCAGCGGTCAGGGTCGATTGCGCTGGTCTTGAGCGTCGCACGGCCAAGATTGCCCTGCACCAGCCGCATCCCGCCATCGGGCAGGAACGGATCGCTTGCGGGCCTGAGGATCGTCTGATCGCCGCTCTCGCCCGATCGCTCCCTGGCAACATCCTTGTCTCGAAGCACCGGATTGGCTGTCCACGCGCGCATCTCGTCCGCACCCGCAGTCAGCGTGTCCTCGTGGAGCAAGCCGTTCTCGAGCAAGGTGCTGGTGACGAACGCCATTCCGCCGGCGCGGTGAAAATCGTTCACGTCATGCGAGCCGTTGGGGTAAACCCGGGCGATCAGCGGCACTGCGCCCGACAGCGTGTCGAAATCCTCCCAATCGATCGTGATCCCGGCGGCCCGCGCGATCGCGGGCAGATGGATCGCATGATTGGTCGATCCGCCGGTCGCGAGCAGCCCGGCCATGGCGTTGACGATCGATTTCTCGTCCACGACTTCAGCCAATGGACGGGCATGGTCGCGTCCGAGTTGCACTAGCCGGTGGACGGCTGCGCGGGTCAGCGCCTGGCGCAGCGGGTCCTGCGGGTTGATGAAGGCCGCATTGGGCACATGCAGGCCCATCAGCTCCATCATCATCTGGTTGGAATTGGCCGTGCCGTAAAACGTGCAGGTGCCGGGCGAGTGGTAGGACGCCGACTCGGCTTCGAGCAGTTCCACGCGGCCGACCTTGCCTTCGGCATAGAGCTGGCGAACCCGCTGTTTTTCCTTGTTGGGCAGGCCGGAAGGCATCGGCCCGCCGGGGATCAGCAGCGTCGGCAGATGGCCGAAGCGAAGGGCGCCGATCAGCAGGCCCGGCACGATCTTGTCGCAGATGCCGAGCATCGCGACCGCGTCGAACATCCCGTGGCTGAGCGCGACCGCGGTGCTCATCGCGATCACGTCACGGCTGAACAGTGAGAGGTCCATTCCGGCCTGGCCCTGAGTCACGCCGTCGCACATTGCCGGAACGCCGCCGGCAACCTGCGCGGTGGCGCCAACCTCGCGAGCGAAGATTTTGATCTGCTCGGGGAAGCGCGCGTAGGGCTGATGCGCCGAGAGCATGTCGTTGTAGGCGGTGACGATCCCGATATTGGGTCCGGCAATCGCGCGGATGCGGTCCTTGTCGCCCTCTGCAGCTGCGAAGCCGTGTGCGAAATTGCCGCACGACATGCGCGGACGACTGATCCCCGCATCGCGTTGCTCGGCCATCAGCTGGAGGTAGCGGGTGCGGCGCGGGCGCGACCGCTCGATGATCCGCTCGGTTACGCTGGCAATTGTCGGATGCAGGGTCATTGCGGTCACTCGTTCCAGCTGACGCCGTCGCGTTCGGTCAGCGCGATCGCGGCCGAGGGTCCCCACGATCCCGCTGCATATTGGCGCGGGGTCACGGATGCTTCAGCCAGTCCGGCGCGGATGTGGTCGACCCAAGCCCATTGCGCCTCGACCTCGTCGCGGCGGACGAACAGCGTCGGGTCGCCGTCGATGAGGTCGAGCAGCAGGCGCTCGTACGCGATCCGCCGGCGAAATTCTGCGAAGGCGTCGGACCGGCCAAGGTCGAGCCGCAGTTCGCGCAGGCGGACGCCCGAGCGGTCGAGGCCCGGCGTCTTGCCCATCAGCTGAAGCCGGATCGTCTCCTCGGGCTGAAGCTTGATGATTAGCTTGTTGGGCTCGGCGATCGCCCCGCGCTCGGCGAAGATCGAATGCGGCACCGGCTTGAACTGGATGAAGATCTCGGTCTCGCGTCGCGGCATCCTCTTGCCGGTGCGCAGGAAGAAGGGCACGCCCTTCCAGCGCCAATTGTCAACATGCGCCTTGATCGCGACGAAGGTCTCGGTCCCGCTCGTCCGGCCAAGCTCCTCGGCATAGCCGGGCACCGCGGATCCATCGACCGCGCCCTCGCCATATTGGCCGGGAACCACGTGGGAGGGGTCGAGCCGCCGAAGCGAGCGCAGCACCTTGACCTTCTCATCGCGCACGCTGGTTGCGTCGAAGCTGGTCGGCGGCTCCATCGCAACCAGCGCAAGCAGTTGCAGCATATGGTTCTGGACCATGTCGCGAAGCGCGCCCGAGCCGTCGTAATAGTCGCCGCGTCCCTCGACTCCGACCGTCTCGGCGATGCTGATCTGGACATGGTCGATGTGGCCGTTGTTCCACAGCGGCTCGAACATCGAATTGGCAAAGCGCAGCGCAAGCAGGTTCTGCACCGTCTCCTTGCCGAGATAATGGTCGATGCGGAAGATCTGCTCTTCGGGAAAGGCCGAGGCCACCGCATCGTTGATCTCGCGACTCGAGGCGAGATCGGTGCCGAGCGGTTTCTCGAGCGCCATCCGGACGTCCGGGCAGGCGAGCCCGGCGGCCGCCAGTCCATCGATTGTCTGCTTGAACAGCGACGGTGCCGTCGAGAGGAATATGCCCAACCCCTCGTTAGGATCGCCGACCGTGCTTGCAAGCCGGGCAAATGCACCCGGGTCCTTGATGTCGAGCGGCACATAGGACAGCCGCTCGAGGAACGTGTCGGCCAGATCCGAATTGAAGAACTCGGCCGGCAGGAACTCCTCAAGCGCTTCGCGGGCGCGGCTGCGAAAGGCCGCGTCGTCGAGTACTGTCCGGGCCGTTCCGACGATCTTGAGCTCCGGCGGCAGCAGCCCGTCGGCCTGCAGCCCGTAAAGCGACGGGAGCAGCATCCGCCGCGAGAGGTCGCCAGTCGCTCCGAACAACAGGAGAGTCTGTGCTCGCTTGCGGGGAAGTGCCATGGGCCGGGCTTATGGTGCAGCTTAAGACAAAATCATAGGCTTGCCTTGTTAGCGCTATCACCTAGAAATATTCGGCTGAACGAGGGAGACTGACGCGTGCGCCAAGCGATCGTGATCGCAACACTCTTTGCCACCACCGCCTGTGCAACGGTGGCTCCACCGTCGGCCATGCCGGTCGTGCCCGCCGAATCGGCTCCGGTGGCCGAAGCGCCGCAACAAGACGGTCGCGTGAGGTGGCCGTCGGTGACCAGCGCCGTTGCCCAGGATCCGGCAATCGAGGCGCGTGCTCAAAGCATTCTCCAGCGCATGAGCCTGGAAGAGAAAGTCGGGCAGATCATCCAGCCCGACATTTCCAGCGTCACGCCCGCGGACATGCTGCGCTACAAGTTCGGATCGATCCTTGCGGGCGGCAACAGTTCTCCCGGTGGCAAGGAAAATGCTCCGGCGGCGGAATGGCTGAAGCTTGCCGACGCTTTTTGGGACGCCTCGATGGGTGCCCAGTGGAGCGGCGAGAAGATCCCGATGATCTTCGGCATCGATGCGGTCCACGGCCATGCCAATGTGCCCGGAGCGACGATCTTCCCGCACAACATCGGCCTTGGCGCGGCCCGCAATCCGCAGCTGATCGGCCGCATCGGTGACGTCACCGCACGCGAAATGGTCGTGACCGGGATCGACTGGGACTTCTCGCCGACGCTTGCGGTCGTTCGAGATGACCGCTGGGGCCGCACTTACGAGGGCTTTTCGGAAGAGGGCTCGATCGTCAACAGCTATGCCGGCCCGATGGTCGAGGGGCTTCAGGGCCGTCCGGGCACCAGCGGCTTCCTTGGTGCAGGCAAGGTCATCGCGACGGCCAAGCACTTCGTCGGCGACGGCGGCACCACCGGGGGCCGCGACCAGGGCGACAATGCGGCGACCGACGAGGAGATCCGCGACATCCACGGCGCCGGCTACCCCCCTGCGGTTGCCGCCGGAGTCCAGGCGGTGATGGCCTCCTACAACAGCGTTCGCGGGACCAAGATGCATGGCAACGGCCCGATGCTGACCGGCGCTCTCAAGGGGGACATGAACTTCGACGGACTGGTGGTCGGCGACTGGAACGGCCACGGCCAGATCCCCGGCTGCACCAACACGTCCTGCGCGGCGTCCGTCAATGCCGGCCTCGACATGTTCATGGCCCCTGACAGCTGGAAGGGCCTGTACGACAGCACGCTTGCCCAGGCACGATCGGGTGAAATCCCGATGGCTCGCCTCGACGATGCGGTTCGCCGGATCCTCCGAGTGAAGCTCCGTGCCGGCATGTTCGAGAAGTCAAAGCCTTCGGCCCGGCCGCTCGCTGGGCAGTATGCGCTGCTCGGCTCGCCCGATCACCGCGCAGTCGCTCGCCAGGCAGTGCGCGAATCGCTCGTGCTGCTCAAGAACCGCGGCAATCTCCTTCCGCTCAAGCCCGGCATGAACGTCCTTGTTGCCGGCGATGGCGCCGACAACATGTCCAAGCAGGCGGGCGGCTGGACAATCACCTGGCAAGGCACCGACGTGACCCGCGCCGACTTCCCCAACGCCGACAC
>JASLBJ010000061.1 GCA_030146725.1 Sphingomicrobium sp.
CGCAACGCGATCGGCCGAGCGGTCGCCGTCCGCGTCGTCCCCTACAGCTTCGTGCTCGCCGAACCCGTCCGCGAACAGCTCCGCGCAATGCTCATTCGGGCACTCGGCGACAAGACCCGGGTCGACTTCGAGCAGCTTGCCTATGGCGAGGAAGACGAGTGGCTCGCCCGCGAAGGCGACCGACTCGGCTCGGCCGACCAGGTCGTCCTCCTGTTCAATCTCGGCTCGACCCCGGAGGCCGAGAATCACGGGGCCTTCGTCGACGGTGTCCGGCAGCGCGCAACCGCGGCGGGTGCCGGCCTCACCGCTTTGCTCGACGACACCGCATTTCGCCGCAAGCTGCGCGGCGGCGCATCGACCGAGCAGCGCGTCAGCGACCGCATCCAGGCCTGGAAAACGGTGCTCGCGCCGTTCAACGTCGATCCAGTGGTGATCGCACTCGAATCGGCCGACCAGCCGGCCAGCGCCCGAGCGCTCGAGGCTGCGATGCTACGCATGCCGGCGTTCGCCTGATGGACGGCGACGCACCAGCCACGGCCCAAACCATCAACATCAGCCTCGTCAGTCACACCAATGCCGGCAAGACGACGCTGGTCCGGACATTGCTGCAGCAGGACGTCGGCGAGGTTCGGGACGCCGCCCACGTGACCGAATTCGCAACCGGCTATGTGATGGTCCAGGCCGACGCCGACACGCTGATGCTGTGGGACACGCCCGGCTTCGGCGACACCGCGCGGCTGGTCACGCGCCTGCGGATGTCGGGCAATCCGATAGGCTGGCTGATGACCCAGGTCTGGGACCGCTTTCGCGACCGTCCCTTCTGGTCGAGCCAGCAGGCGGTCCGCAACGCCCGCGACGAAGCCGATGTCGTCCTCTATCTCGTCAACGCCAGCGAGGATCCTGCAGGCGCCGCCTTCGTGCCGCTCGAAATGGAAGTGCTCGCCTGGGTCGGCAAGCCGATCATCCTGCTGCTCAACCAGGTCGGGCCGCCCGGCGACGACAATCACGACGAGGAGGATCGGTGGGAGCAGCATCTGTCCTCGACCGGACTGATCCGCGGCTCGTTGACCCTCGACGCCTTCGCCCGCTGTTGGGTGCAGGAGGGCACGCTGCTGCAACTTGTGGAGCCGCTGCTCCCGCCCGAAAAGCAGCCGGCGATGGAGCGGCTCTCCGCCGCCTGGGCGCGGCGCAACCTTGATCGCTTCCACGCGGCGATGCGCGTGCTTGCCGACCATCTGGCGCTGGCCGCGGCGGACCGCGAGGAAGTCGGCGAGCGAAAGTGGCAGGACCGGGTGCGCGGCGCAGTGCTCAATCCGGGCGGCGGTGACAATTCACCCGAAGCCAAGCGTGCGATGGGCAAGCTGGCCGAGCGCCTCGACCGCTCGGTGCGCGGCTCGACCGACGAACTGATCGCGCTTCATGGCCTCTCCGGACGTGCCGGGCAGGAAGTGCTCAAGCGCCTCAAGAACGACTTTACCGAAACCGCGACCGCGCGCGAAGGCGTTGCGGCAATGCTCGGAGGACTTGTGTCCGGAGCCGCTGGCGGGCTTGCGGCCGACGTTGCGTCGGGCGGTCTGACGCTCGGCGGCGGCATGATCGTCGGCGGGTTGCTAGGCGCGTTCGGCGCCGGAACCGCGGCACGCGGCTACAATATGGCGAAAGGCGAGGACGCCAATCTCGTGCGCTGGGCCGAGCCGTTATTCATCGATCTCGTTCGCTCGGCGCTGCTGCGCTACCTTGCGGTCGCGCACTTCGGACGCGGCCGCGGCGAGTGGGAAGAGGGCGAACACCCGCTCGCCTGGCAGAGCGCCATCACTGCGGCGGTCGAAGACGAGCAGCCCGCCATCCGCCGCAGCCTGCAAGCCGCGTCAGGCCCAGAGCGCGAGCAGGCCACCGCCGAGCTCGAGCAGATACTGATCCGCACTGCGCGGCGGCTGTTGCTGCAATTCTACCCCGAAGCCGCGCACATCTTCGAACGGGAGGCGAGCCCCGCGCTCCGCTCACCCGCGGGCAACATCGCAAGCTTGGCTGGCCCGGCCTAGCGGAGCGGCTGGAGCATCCGGTCGATGCTCGAAGTCTTGCCCGCTACTTTTTCCAGATGCGGGAAGCGCAATCCTTGCTGGTAAGGCACCGCAACATCGCGGTAGCGAGTGCCGTCCTTGAGCAGCAGGCGAACCGGCTGGTTCGTTCCGGCAGCCGTCTTGATCGCGCTCTTAAGCTCATCGGATGAGTATTCGAGGCCGTTCACCGCGACGATCGTTGCTCCGGGCGTGATCCCCTGGGCGTGAGCGGGACCATCCCAGATCACATTGCCGATCTTCGCGCCGGTGCCCACGGTGAACCCGAGTGAGAAGCTGAGGTTGAGCGACTTGGCCCGCGCCATCACCGCCGCGTCATAGGCGTTCGGCTCGTCCTTCCACACCAGCCGGTATCCGCCGCGTTCAATCCCGGCAACGGGAGGCGGCGCGGCGCGATAGACCCGCTCGCGCAGGAAGCCACCCCAGTCGTACGGCGCCACGCGGTTGAGCGCCGCCACCACATCCTCGAACGTGTAGGTCGAAACGCCGCTCGGCCCGGGCTGATAATCGAAGAACCCGCGCGCGAAATCGTCGAGCGAGCGCCGGCCGCCGGTCCGCTCGCGGATCAGCGTATCCACGTCGATCCACAGCAACGCGCTCTCGCTGTAATAGTCGGTCGCGCGCTGATAGCTCGGGTAGAGCACCGAGCGGCCGTAGCCGATGGTCGGCTGCGCCGTGGTGTCGACGAGCGGCCGCCACTGGCGACCTGCTTGGATTGAAAAATAGGCCGCGGTGCTGGCGATCTCGCCGAGCGCCACGTCCATCGGCACGACTCCCGATCGCGCGCCCAGCACGATGTCCCAGAAACTGGTCTGCCCTTCGTAGAGCCACAGCAATTCGTTCTGCATCGGCACGCGATAGTCAGGCGTCCAGGTGCCGATCGGACGGCGATACTTGCCGTTCCAGCTATGGGTGAATTCGTGCGGCAGCAGGCCGCGGGTCGAGCCGGTGTTGGCCCAGTCGGTGAAATAGTTGCGCGGGACGATATTTTCGGAACTGCGGTGATGCTCGAGGCCGATCCCGGACAGCTCTCCCGACAGCCCGAGCAGGAACTCGTAGCGGTCGAACGGCTTCGATCCAAAGGTCTTGAGCGTCTGGGTCACCATCCGTCGGTGAGCGGCGATCTGCTCCGGTGTAGCCGCGAGGTCCTCCGGCCGATCCGCGAAGACATTGAGGTCGACGTCGTTGCCGAGGCTCCACGCGCGGTAGTGCCGGCCGGCGAACATCGGGCTGTCGACCAGCATCTCATAATTGGTCACGGCATAGTCGATGCGGTTACCGATCCGGCGCTCGCCGTCGAGCGCCGCGATCCCGGTGAAGCCGGCCGGCAGGGTCACCGACGGCTGCACCATGATCTGCCG
>JASLBJ010000166.1 GCA_030146725.1 Sphingomicrobium sp.
CGGCGGCCTGCGCTCCGAGATCGGGGTCATCGACGACACGCTCAGGGGCTATGAGGCGGACATTGCCAAGCTCCAGGCCAAGCTGCGCGAGGCGCGCGGGCGGCAGAATGCGATTGCCAGCAGGCTCGAGAGCGCGGTCACTCGCGCCAAGGCGCGCGAGCTGATGCACGGCAGCCGGACCGAGGATGCGTTCTCGCGCTTCGAGATCCTCGAGCGCCGCGCCGACTTTGCAGAAGGCCGCGCCGACGCGCTCGGGATGACCGGGCCGAAGAGCCTCGAGGAAGAGATTGCGGAGTTGAAGGCCTCGGAAAAGGTCGATGCCGAGCTCGAAGCCATGAAAGCCGCCCGGAGTTCGAACCGCGCGGGCAAGGGGGAATAAGGGATGGAAGAGGAATTCATGGGGATGATGATCGGCGGTCTCGCCATCATCACCTTGTTCATCGGCCTGCCGTGGCTGATCTTTCACTATGTGACCAAGTGGAAAACCGCGGCGACGCTCAGCGGGTCGGACGAGAAACTGCTCGACGACCTCCACGATGCCGCGCGCCGGCTCGACGACCGCATCTGCACGATCGAGCGCATCATGACCGCCGAGAATCCCAACTGGCGCCAGCAGTGCCTGCCGGACCGCAGCGAGAGCCGGCGCCTGCTGGCCGATGGAGAGTGAAAATGGACCGCGACCCCGTTCCACAAGGCTACAGCAATCAGCCACCGAGCCGCACCAGGTTCTACCGCGACAAGCGCAACGCCAGGTTCCTCGGCGTCTGCTCGGGGATTGCCGATTACACCGGCTTCGACGTCACTCTGATCCGGATCTGCCTGGTTGCGGCGATCATCATGGGCAGCGGCGCTCCGCTCCTGCTCTACTTCATCACTGCCGCGATGACTCGCGACAAGCCGCACGAACTCGATACTGCAAGCGTCGAGGAACGGCAGTTCTGGCAGGGCGTGCGCGCCTCGCCGCAGCGCACCGCGCGCGACATCAGCTCGCGGATGCGCGACATCGATCGCCGGCTCGCCGACATTGAAAGCTATGTAACGACCGAGAACCGCTCGCTCGCCCGCGAAATCGACCAGCTGCGCTAAGGGGGACTGGATAATGGAAAAGCTCGCAATGATCGCCGACCTGTTTCCGCTGATCGCGCTGATCGTCGCGGTCAGCGTCGGCGGCTGGGTCGTCACGACCTGGCTGAGGGTCAAGAACGGCTACCCGCTCGAGAATAGCTGGGGCATGGCGATGCACCCGCAAAAGGACCGGGAAACGATGGAGCGGATCAAGCTCCTGACCGGCGAGAACGCCCAGCTTCGCGCCGAGCTAGGCTCGCTCAAGGACCGGCTTGAGACCGTCGAGCGGATCGTCACCGACCAACCGTCGCGGCTGACCCGCGAGATCGACGCGCTCGCACTCGACCAGGGAGGACGGGCATAATGGGACCCGGTGACGTTTTTTCGCTGCTGATCGTCGTCGCTCTGCCGACTTTGCTGCTGCTTTACATGGCCCGCCGCTTCTTCACCTTCCGTGAAAAGCAGCTCGAGGCCAACACCAGCCTGGCCGCGGAAAAGGCCGCTCAATACGCCGCGAGCAATGCCCAGCTCGAGGCCCGCGTCCGTGTGCTCGAGCAGATCGTCACCGATCGCGGCGCCGAAACCGCCGACCAGATCGAAGCGCTCCGCCAACCGCGCATTGCAGAAGGGTCGGCCCAATGAACCCCTTTGAAATGGTCGTCATCATCATCGCCATCGTGATGGGTGCGTCGATCTTCATCAAGCGCGCCGAAATCCAGGCTCGCGCGCCAAAGAAGCTTGATGATCCTGAAAGCCGACAGCTGCGCGAGGAGGTCAAGGAGCTCAAGCAGCGCCTCCACGTGCTCGAGCGCATCGCGACCGACAAGGAAAATAGCCTCGCTCGCGAAATCGACGATCTGCGCGACCGCTAGAAGGCCGGTGCCGGGGATGCTAGTCGCGCGCCATGGCCGGACTCCCCGCACTTTCAGAAATCCTCGGCGACTATGAACTGCTCGAGGCCGAGGACCGTTACAGGCTGCTGATCGACCTCGGCCGGCAGCTCGACGCGATGCCCGACGCGCTCAAGACCGATGCCACGCGGGTGCCCGGCTGTTCGGCGTCGGTGTGGGTCTATCCCGCGCCGACGGACGACAACCGCCTGCACTTCCTCGCCGACAGCAATGCCGCGATCACCAAGGGGATCGTCGCCTTGGTGCTTGCCGCGGTCCAGGATCGGCCGGCCGCCGAAGTCGCCGCAATGGACGTCGGCGCCGAGCTCGCGCCATTCGACCTTTCGCGCCAGCTAAGCGCCAATCGCACCCAGGGCGTTCCCAACATGATCGCGCTGGTCCGCGAGACTGCAGCCCGTCTCGCCCGATGAGCGGCTTCCCGCCGGGCCCGGACGAACGCTTCGACCCCGAGCGTTTCTTCAAGCTCGCGAGGCAGGTCGGCCACGGACGAGCGCTGGGCATGGACTTCCACGCCGCCGGCGACAACTGGGCCGAACTGAGCCTGCCGTGGCGCGAGCAACTGGTCGGCGTTCCGGGCAGCGGCACCCTCGCAACCGGAGCGATTGTCAGCCTGATCGACACCGCCAGCGGGACCGCGGTGTGGACCGCGCTCGGCAAGTTTACGCCGATCGTCACGCTCGACATGAGGATCGAATATCTGCGGCCCGCACTGAAGGGCGAGACGGTCCTGGCGCGTTGCGAATGCGTCAAGCTGACGCGCCAGATCGCCTTTGTCCGCGGAACCGCCCACAGCGGCGATCTCGAACGGCCGATCGCCTTGTGCTCGGGCACGTTTATGCTCGGCGGCTAAGCCGCGGGGATGCTCGGCAGCCAAGCCTTGCGCATACCCTGCGGCTAAGTCTTCGCCTGTTCGCGCCGCTCGTCGGCCTTGCGCAGCACGTCATAGGCCGCCTGCACCTGCTGGAAACGCTTGGCCGCATCCGCATCCCCTTGCCTGAGGTCGGGATGGTTCTCCTTGGCCAGGCGCCGGTGCGCGGCCTTGATGTCGGCGATGGGCGCATCGCTGTCGAGCTCCAGCACGTCGAGCGCGCGCATTTCATCGCGGCTCCGGCTGCCGTCGCCCGGCACGCCCCACTGCCAATGCTTGGCCTGCTGGAAGGCCGATGCGCCGGCGCTTTCGTCCGCCTCTCGGGCCGCTGCGGCTTCCGCATCAAGCCCGGCGAAATAGTCCCAATTCTTGTTGTACTCGGCCGCATGCGCTTCGCAGAAGTACCAGCGCTCGGGGCTGTTGGGCGCCTTTGGCGCCGGCCGGTCACCGGTCGCACTGCAGCCGTCGCGGTCGCACAGCCGCACCTGCGCGGCCTCACGCGACGATCCGTAGGAGCGCCAGCGGGGAAAGCCCCAATCATCCGATCTCGTCTGGCGTACCATCGATCCCCTAACTCGTGGCGCTCGGCGCGGGTTGCGAGCGAAGTTCAAAACATGATGTCAGAGGGCCTGTAAGCCGGGTTCTGTTCAGCGCATCGCTGCGCCTTGGCGGCCATTCCTCTAGGCCCGCCCTTGCGGACGGGCTCAAGCAACCAACCCGGGCGACGGGCCGGAACAATGCCCCGGAATCCGAAGATTCCTTGCCGCCCCTATTCGGTCTTGCACCCGGTGGGGTTTGCCGTGCCGGCGACGTTGCCGCCGCCGCGGTGCGCTCTTGCCGCACCCTTTCTCCCTTACCGGCTCGAGAGCCGGCGGTATGCTTTCTGTGGCACTGTCCCTGACCCCGGCCGAAGCCGGAGCCGCCGGGCGTTACCCGGCACCGTCGTTCCGTGGAGCCCGGACTTTCCTCGTCCCGCTTATCGCAGGCCGCGGCCGCCCGGCCCTCTGACAACGCGCCTATGCGTCACTGAGGACGCGGCAGCAAGAGCGCGAGGAGCTTGGCGCGGCACTCGCCGTCGATGATCCCGTCGATCATGTCGGGCCGGAAGCGACGCTGGAAGGCAACCACCGCGGCCCGCTCCTCGGTCACGTCGTAGCCGAACCGCTCGAGCGCGAGCAGGAAGCCCGAGTCGCTCCACAACGGGTCGATCAGGTCGCGGCTCGGGCTCGGCAAGGCAAGGCGGCGCTTGGCCAGTTCCCACCACGGAAACAGCTCGCCCGGATCCTCCTTGCGCGACGGGGCGACGTCCGAATGGCCGACGATATTGCCGCGTCCGATGCCATGGCGTTCCTTGATTTCGGCCACCAGCGGAAGCAGCGCACCGATCTGCTCATCCGGGAAAGCGCGGTAGCCGAACTCGTGGCCGGGATTGACGATCTCGATCCCGATGCTCGCCGAATTGACGTCCGACAGGTTGCGCCAGCGCGACTTGCCCGCGTGCCACGCGCGCTTGGCTTCGTCGACCAGGCGGTAAACCGTGCCATCCTCGTCGATGCAGTAATGCGACGACACCTTGGCTTGCGGCGACGTCAGCCGATCGAGCGCGCCCTCGCAGGTCGGCATCCCGGTATAATGGAGCACGATCATCGAGATCGGCTGCGCCCGTTCATCGAAGTTCGGCGACGGTCGTTCGATCATTCTCATCGCGCCCAATGGCGCATGGAGTGGCGGGCCGGGTCAAGCCCCGACGGCGCTCATCGGCTCGGTTCTCATGTCATTCTTCTCGTTCGCGAGGCCGTAGAGGCCGCGCACCTGCTGGTCAGCGACCAGCCTGCGCGTCTGTCCGATCACCGTCTCGCCGGCGCCGAGCATCAGCCGACCCTCGGGCGCAAGCGCGGCGGCGAGCCGGTCGAAGGCGAGAACACGCGTGTCGGCATCGAGATAAAGCAGGACGTTGCGGCACAGCACGACGTCGAACCCTCCTTGAGAAGGTGGCGGATCGAGCAGGTTGTGGACCCGGAACCGGACCTGGCGGCGAAGCGACTCGACCGCTCGCCAGCCGCCTTCATGCTCCTCGAACCAGCGCACCATCCGGCCGACAGCGAGTCCGCGCTGGATCTCGAACTGGGTGTAGACGCCCGACCGCGCGCGATCGACGACCGTGGCCGAGACGTCGGTTCCGACGATGTCGATCGTCCAGCCGCGCCACTGGCCGGGATCATCAGCGAACAGCATGGCAAGGCTGTACACCTCCTGTCCGGTCGAGCAGCCGGCCGACCAGATACGCAGCCGCCGGCTTGCCTGGCGTCGTTGCGCGAGCGCCGGAAGTACCTGTTGCTCGAGCGTCTCGAAGGGTCTGCGATCGCGGAAGAAGTAGGTTTCGTTGTTGAGGAGGGCATCGATGATCCGGTTGGCAAGGGCAGGCTCCTGGTCCGTCACCAGCCCGGCAACCAGCTCGTCGAGCGAGGTGATTCGGCGCTCGCGGAGGATCGGCGACAAAGCGGCCTCGATTCGCCAGCGCCGGCCGATCGTCAGCTGCTGGCCGGTGCGCGCTTCGAACAGGCCCTCGAGTATGCGGCTCGCACCGTCGCTTATGTGCATGTCTGGTCGACCACGCGCGCGGCGATCCGACGCGCAATCCTGTCGGGCGGCAGGACCGCACAGGCAAGGCCCGCCTCGAACACGCCCCTCGGCATTCCCCACACCGCGCAGCTCGCCTGGTCCTGCGCGATCACCGATCCGCCGAGCGCAACCAGGCGCGCCGCGCCCTGGGCACCATCCCGGCCCATCCCGCTGAGGACGACACCGACGGCACCGGGACCGTAGACGTGCCCGACCGACGCCAGCATCGGATCGACCGATGGCCGGCAGCCGCTGGCCGCAGGTCCATCGGACAGGCGGACGCGGACGGTGCGACCGAACCGTTCGACCGTCAGATGCGCGTCGCCCGGAGCAATCAGTATCCGGTCGGCGGCAAGCTCCGCCCGGTCCTCCGCAACCAGCGCCGGGCGCTGTGCCGCCGAGCCGAGCTGGCGCGCAAACACGCCCATGAAGGCTGCGGGCAGATGCTGGGTGACGAGAATCGGGACCCCGATCCGCTGCGGCAGATGCTCGAACAATAGCCCAAGCGCATGGATGCCGCCGGTCGACGCGCCGATCGCAACAACCTCGATGGGATCGCCCGGCATTGCCCGCAACGATCCGCAAGCTGGTCCTCGGGCCGACGCCGCCACCCCCGGCCCCGACGGCCCGAGCGCTTCGAGCTTGCGCAGGAGACTGTCGGAGATCCGCCCGTCATACCGGCCGGTCCCGGGCTTCGTCAGGGTATCGGCTGCGCCTAGTGCAAGCGCTGCGGTCGTCGTCCTGGCGCCTTCGTCCGCAAGCGGCAAGGCAATCAAGATGCGCGCGCCGCGTGCAGCTTCGGCGATGCGCGGTATCGCGCTAAGGGCGCCCGCTCCCGGCATTGCGAGATCGAGCAGGATGACGTCGACTCGCACCGCGCCAAGCGCATCGATCGCGTCCCCGGCGCTTGCCGCGATCGCCGCGATTTCGAATCGGTCGTTGGCTTCGACCGTCCGCGACAGGGTTGCGCGGGCAACCATCGAATCAACGACGATCATCAGCCGCAGCCTGCGCGCAGCGACGAGCGGCGACGGCCGGGCGGCGCGCGGAAGGGCCAGCGCCCGGTCCATCGCCGCGCCTAAGCGGCGCCGACAAGCTGAAGCTTGATCTGCAGCGTTTCGCGGTCGAACGGCTTCATCACATATTCGTCGGCACCGGCCTCGAGCGCCGCGCGGATGTGCGCCATGTCGTTCTCGGTGGTGCAGAACACGACCTTGGGCTGGTCCGAATGACCGCGCAGGCGAAGCAGGCGCAGGAACTCCATCCCGCTCATCACCGGCATGTTCCAGTCGAGCAGGATCACGTCGGGCATCCTGTTCTCGCACCGGGCGAGCGCCTCACGGCCGTCG
>JASLBJ010000156.1 GCA_030146725.1 Sphingomicrobium sp.
GCGCTGGTCCAGCGCAACGCGATGCAGGTGTGGGACTCGGACGGCGCGCTGTCGCTGCTCGACCTGCTAAAGGGGGATCCGCAGGTTACCGCGCACCTCGACGCTCCGTCGCTCGAGCGCCTGTTCGACCTCGACCACCACCTCAAAGCCGTCGACACCATCTTCGAACGGGTGTTCGGCGCAACTTCCTGAGCCCCTCGCGCATTCGCACCCGAACACGGCAATTGGACGCATCACATTCTTATGCATGATCGGCGTGACATGACGAGCAGCGGCCAGGACGAGGATATTAGCCTTCGAGGTGCGGGTGCCGAGCCGGTGCTCGAGGACATCCACATCCAGGGCGGCGGCTTCCTGCTCGAGCTGACCGCCGACTGGCTGATCCTGCGCGCATCGGAGAACGTCCATGCATTCCTCGGCAAATATCCCGCGACCCTGATCGGCGCGCCGCTTGCCAGTTTCACCCGCGCGCAGCCGCTTCACGACCTGCGCAACAGCCTCTCGCGCCAGCGCAGCCACACCGGCATCGCCCGCGCCTACCGAATCCCGCTCGCCGACGGTGCCCGCCCCCACGACATGGCGTTCCAGCTGGTCGAGGGACGAATCCTGCTCGAAGCCGTGCCAAGCGCGGACGGCGGCGTCGGCGACGCGCTCGGATCGGTCAGCCGGCTGATTCATGGCCTGACGGGCAGCAGCCGCCAGCAGTATCTCGACGGTGCGGCCCGGCGAATGCGCGCGCTGACCGGCTTCGACAGTGTCGCGCTGACGCTCGGAAGCGACGTTTCGCTCAGCAGCCGAAGCCAGTCCGAGCTCCGGCCGGCGCCGACCGGCCCGTCCGCGCTCCCCGCGATCATCTCCGATACCGGCGCCAAGCCGGTCGCCCTGTTTCCGCGCAGCCCCGAGGATCTCGCCGTCCGCTCGGCCCTGCTTCGCTCACCCCCGACGAAGCAGCTCGACGCCCTGCGCGACGCTGGCATCCGCTCGATGCTCAACATCCCGCTCATCCAGCAGGGCGAGACCATCGGCGCCTTCGAGTGCGACAATTTCACCGTCCGGGCGCCCCCGCTCGAGCTGCACGCAGCCGCCGAACTGTTCGCGCAGGTCGTCGCAATGCGGATCGACGCGGCGTAAGGGTCTTAAGGCTTCTGTTTAGTTAGACGGCACCGCGCGCTTTTGCTTAGTGAAACCGCACCGGTGCGCACCCCCACCCGGCCACCCACAGGATCATACTGGATGGGTGGCCGGCCTCCTCAGCAGATGTCCCCCGGACATCTGCCAATCGTCGCGGTGCGGGCCGGTGCCGACTTCACCAAACAAAGACTCGCAGCCGGTGCCGCTTTAAACGTCCCTCCTCACACCGCTTCCAGGGCCTGGGCCATGTCGGCGATGAGGTCGTCGGCGTCTTCGACGCCGATCGAGATGCGGACAAGATTGTCGGTGATTCCGAGCGCAGCCTTACGCTCGTCGGGGACCGAGAGGTGAGTCATTGCGGCGGGGGCGCTGGCGAGGGTTTCGGTGCCGCCGAGGCTGACCGCGAGATGGGCGATCTTGAGCGAGTCGAGGAAGGCGAAGGCCTCGCGTTCGCCGCCCTTGAGGTAGAGTGAAAAGGTCGAGCCGGCGCCGGTGCAGTGGCGGTCGTAGATGTCGGCCTGCCGCGAGCCCGGCTCGAGAAAGCCGAGGTAGCCGACGCTTTCGACCTTGGGGTGATCACGCAGGAACGCGCAGACCTTCGCCGCATTATGGCCCGCGCGGTCCATCCGGAGCTCGAGCGTCTCGAGGCTGCGGAGGAGCATCCAGGCGGTATTGGGGTCGCAGATGGTGCCGATGGTGTTGCGCATCATCCGCACCTGGTCGACCAGCCCCTGGCGTCCGACCAGTCCGCCGGCGACGAGATCGCTGTGCCCGCCGGCATATTTGGTCAGGCTGTAGATGGTGAGGTCGGCGCCTTGCGCGAGCGGCTTGGCCCACAGCGGCCCGAGAAAGGTGTTGTCGATCGCAATCGGCGGGCGCTCGGAGCCGGGGAAGGCAGCGTTGCGAGCGGCGGCCACGGCCTCGACGTCGACCAGCTGGTTGGTCGGGTTGGCGGGGCTTTCGAGATAGATCAGCGAGACCCGGCCCTTGGCCTTGGCCGAGTCGATCACCGAAGCGATCTCTTGGCGGGTGGCGCCGGCGGGGAAGTCGAGCCAGGTGATGCCGAAGCGGCCGAGGATCTTGGCGATCAGCGTCTCGGTCGCGGCGTAGAGCGGGCCGGAGTGGACGACCACGTCGCCCGGCTGGACGAAGGTCAGCAGCAGGGTTGCGATGGCCGACATGCCGCTCGAGAAAGCGAGCGCGTCGTCGCCTTCTTCCCACAGCGCCAGCCGATCCTCGAGGATTTCCTGGTTGGGGCCGTTGAAGCGCGAGTAGACGAGGCCGTCGCTGCCGCCCGGGCGCTTGCCGGTGATGCCTTCGAAGAAGCGCTTTCCGTCGGCCGCTTTCTCGAACACGAAGGTCGAGGTGAGGAAGATCGGCGGCTTTAGCGAGCCTTCGCTGAGCGTCGGATCGAAGCCGTGGCCCATCATCAGGGTCGAGGGTTTGAGCTTGTGGTTGCCGATGCTGGTCGGGCGAGCGCGGGGCCGGCGGTGCGGCGAGCCGCTGAGGTCGTCTTCTGTCTGTTCGGTCATGCGACGTCCTTAACTAAGAACGGACCTTTAGCCCAGAAGTGGGCGGATCAGCCAGACCACGCCGACCATCAGCGGAACGCCGAGCACATCGAGGGTCAGTCCGGCTTTGAGCATCCGCGGGAGCGCGATGTGCCCGGTCGCCCAGCCGATCGCATTCGGGCCGGTGCCCGACGGCAGCATGAAGCCCCAGCTCGCCGCCCAAGCGGCCGGAAGCGCGAGCAGGATCGGGTCGATTCCGGTCGCGGCGATGACTCCGGCGACGACCGGGATGATCCCGCTTGCGGCCGCGACGTTGGACGCGAACTCGGTGATCAGGACGACCAGTGCCACAATGACGGTGACGACGATCAGCGGGTGAACCGCCTTCAATGGCGCCAGTGCGACTCCGAGCCAGTCGCCAAGGCCCGAGGCGCCCATTCCGGC
>JASLBJ010000209.1 GCA_030146725.1 Sphingomicrobium sp.
AGCTTGCGGCTGCGCTGCCGCCGTGGCCGCGGCGCTCGCCGGGGCGCCACCTGATAGACCTGCACGTCCTCGAGCGGCGCTGCGGTCCGAAGTTCGGTGTACGCGCGGTTGATCTCCGCGGCGCGCGCCGCATCGCCGCCCAGCATGTCGGGATGATATTGCTTCATCAGCCGCCGATACGCCTGCTCGACAGCGACGCGATCGGCGCCCTGATCAAGCCCGAGTGCAGCAAAAGCCGAGGCGGATCCGCGCATCCTTGGCCCTTAACCGAGGCGAGACTTACGCAACAGCGCCAGAGTCCATCCAGTGAATGTCCATCCAGAGCAAATGGCCAGCCAGTGCGAATGGCCAACCATTGCAAATGGCCATCCAATGCAAATGGACTGGCGCGAGTGACGGGACTTGAACCCGCGACCTCCGGCGTGACAGGCCGGCGCTCTAACCAACTGAGCTACACCCGCGCGTTGGCGTGGGCGGGCAACTAGGTGACGGCCTAGGGGGTGTCAATAACAGGCTCGGGCCGGCTGCTGTCTTTGTCGCCGGGCCGCCCCCTGCCTTTCTCATCGCCAAAGTCGTCATGTTTGTCCTCGGGATCGCCAACATGGGTCAGCGTCCCGTCCTCGAACAGGAAGCCGGCGATGTCCGGCGTGCCAGCGGCCGAGAAGATCGTCTTCATGATGATCAGCAGCGGCACCGCAAGCAGCGCTCCCGTCGTCCCCCACACCCACGACCAGAAGGACAAAGCGATCAGGATCGCCAGCGGGCTGATGGTCAGCCGCTTGCCGACGATCAGCGGCGTGACGAAATTGGCCTCGACCATGTGCAGGCCGACGAACACCGCCGGCGGCAGCAGCGCCGACCAGGCATCGGGAAAAACCATCAGGCCGCCGACGAACAGCAGCAGCGCCGATGCGATCGGCCCAAGATAGGGAATGTAGTTGAGCACGGCGACGATCCCGCCCCACATCAGCGGCGAATCCATGCCCAGCTGCCACAGGATCAGCGCGGTCAGGGCACCCAGTGTGACGTTGATGACGGTGATCGTGCCAAGGTAGGTCGAGGTCGCGTCCACCACCTGCTGGATCACCCGTGCGGTCGTCAGCGCGCCCTCGAAGCTGCCGCGGCTGACGATCGTCTGCTTGCGCATCGCGGTCCAGCCGGCGAGGAAGAAGAAAATCACCAGCAGCGAGAAGAACAATTGGATCATCAGGTGCGGCGCCGACGAGGTCAGCAGCCCGAGCATTGAATTGGGCGTCTCGATCCGCACCGTCCGGGCGCTGTCGGGCGTCATCGCGACCTGCGACAGCGTGCGGTCGATGAACTTGTCGAATGTCTTGTAGAGGTCGAATACCGGCTCGAGCGTTTCGCGCACCTTGCCGATCCGCTGCGGGACCAGCGCCACCCAGTCGATCGCCGGAAGAACGATCGATCCGACCGCGAAGATTGTGATCAGCAGGAACAGCACGACACACAGCGCCGCAGCCAGCCGCGCAGGCACGCCGTGCCGCTCGAACCACTCGAGCGCGGGAACGAGCGCAATCGCGATGACCAGCGCGGCGGTCACCGGCATGAAGAATTCCGCCCCGGCGCGAAGCGCGAACGGAAGCGAGATGATCAGCCCGACTCCGCCGATCAGGGTCAGGGACGCAAGCAGCCGGTCGCGCTTGGCCGTCAGCCCCTCAGCCAGTTGATGGACCTCGTCATGCGGGTCGTCCGTGTGCGTGCTGGTTCGGGCGTCCATCGCCGCAGCATATCCGGGCCGGGCGCTGCTCGCCATAGCCCCATGGTTAGAAAGCGATGACGATCAGCGCGCGGGTTTTACCCCTGCCCGCGCCAGATGCGGTCCGAGCCGCCCGCCGACTGCCAGGAAGAACATCCGGAAGTCGGATACCAGCGACCACAAGGGATAAGTGAAAGTCGCCGGGCGGTTGCGCTCGACGAGAACATGGCTGCCCCATGCGAAGCCGTAGCCGGCCAGCGGCATCGCCAGCAGCCACCACAGATTGCCGGTCGCCAGCAGCAACACCGCAAAGGCCAGCACCAGTGCGGTGCCGACGTAATGGACCGTCCGCGTCCGCGCCCGGCCATGCTCGCGCAGATAATGCGGCCAGAACTCGGCATATGTGGTGATGCTGCGCTCGCTCACGATCGAACCTCCGCCGTCTGGCCGTAGCGCAACGATCGTGATGTTTGAAGGCGATGTTCGCATCATTGCCGGTGGTGCGGGCGGTCGGGCTCGAACCGACACTCCTTGCGGAACCGGATTTTGAGTCCGGCGCGTCTACCAATTCCACCACGCCCGCCTGTGAGCAGCTGCGAAAGCGGCCGTGCCCGGCCGCTCCGTTGCGCGAGGCGCCGATGCCACGGTGGTACGGATTCGTCCAGTGCGGCTGATGTACTCCAGCACGCCACTTGGGTTTAGCTTCGCGACCCGCTAAAGTCTTGCCATGCTTGCCCAGAAAACCCGTTACGCGCTCCGCTCGCTGCTCTACCTGGTCGAGGACAGCGGCGGCGCTCCAGTCCAGCTTGCAACCATCGCCTCGACCCAGCGCGTCCCGCCGAAGTATCTCGAACTGATCATGCTCGACCTCAAGAAAGCCGGGCTGGTGCGCAGCACCCGCGGCCCCAAGGGCGGTTATCTGCTTGCGCGCGAGCCGGCCAGGATCTCGTTCGGTGAGGTCGTCCGGGCGCTCGAAGGTCCGATTGCGCTCGTCCCCTGCGCAAGCGTCAACTATTACGCGCCGTGCGGCGACTGCCACGACGAGGCGACCTGCGCGATCCGCAAGGCGTTCTCGATCCTTCGCGACCAGAGCGCCGAACTGCTCGAGGGCATCTCGCTCGCCGATGCCGCCGGCTGGGAAGACGCGCTTCCAGCCGAAGAGGCTCAGTCCCACTAGCCGGCACTTGCCCCGCGCATCGCTGTAACGTTACTGTAATCTTTTGCAGGCGATCACCGATGTTCGACCTTCCCCTACCCGACCCGGCGTTTGAATATGTTCTCGCCAGCCGCGGCATCTCGAAGGGGCTGGCACAGACCGAGAGGTTGCAGATCGTCCCCCGCGCTAATCTTGCGATCGGCTCGGTGCAGCTTGGCGGCCAGTGGAAAAACGTCGACGCGACCGGCGCGACCGGCGAAGCGGCCGCCTTCGCCAGCGTCGCCCGACCGCTCGGCAAGTTCCAGCTCAGTGCAAGCGCGAACTACAAGATGTCTACCGGTGCCGAAGGCCCGATCGACGACGAGGCGGTCGAGTTCGCCGGCGCACTCAGCCGCCGCTTCGGGCGTGTCGGCCTTCGCGCCGCGATCGTCTTCAGCCCCGACGACCTCGGCTCCACGCGGCGCTCGCTCTATTTCGATGGCGGGCCGACCATCGATCTCGGCAAGGACACCAGGCTGTCTGCCGCAATCGCCCGACGGAGCCGGCGCGGCGGTCCTGACTACACCGCGTTCAACGCCGGAATTGCGCGGACCTTTTATAAAAAACTCACGCTCGATCTGCGCTACTTCGACACGGCGCAAAGCGAGCTTGGCGACGCTTACCGGGCGCGAGCAGTCGCTTCGGCAAGGCTGGCCTTCTAGCCTAGTTGCGCGGTGGCTGGCGCCGGTAGCTGAGCGCTTCGGCGATGTGGATTCGCCCGACCTGCTCGACCCCGGCAAGATCGGCGATCGTCCGCGCCACACGCAGCACGCGGTGAAAGCCGCGCGCCGACAGCCGCATCGCTGTCGCCGCATCGTGAAGCAGCTTGCGACCCGGCTCGTCTGGGGTTGCCGAGCGGTCGAGCAGCTCGCCGTCGGCCTCGGCGTTGGTGCGCACGCCCGAGCCGTCGTAGCGCCGCAACTGGATGTCCCGCGCCCGCGCGATCCTCGCGCCGACCTCCGCACTGCCCTCCGCCGGCGGCGGCAGCGTCAGGTCGGCGGCGCTGACCCCCTGCACGTCGACATGGAGGTCGATGCGATCGAGCAGCGGCCCCGACACCTTGGACTGGTAATCGGCGGCGCAGCGCGGCGCCCGGCTGCACGCCAGCGCCGGATCCCCGAGGTGGCCGCAGCGGCACGGGTTCATCGCCGCGATCAGCTGCACCCGCGCGGGGAAGGTCACGTGGGTGTTCGCCCGGGCAACGCTGACGCTTCCGGTCTCGAGCGGCTGGCGAAGCGAATCGAGCACCCCTCGCTGGAACTCGGGCAATTCGTCGAGGAACAGCACGCCCAGGTGAGCAAGGCTGATTTCCCCCGGACGGACGCGCAGGCCGCCGCCGACCAGCGCCGGCATCGATGCGCTGTGATGCGGCGCACGGAACGGCCGCCGACGACGAATTCGCCCTCCGTTGAGCTCGCCGGCGACCGAGGCGACCATCGACACCTCGAGCGCTTCTGAGGGTTCGAGCGGCGGCAGAATGCCGGGCAGGCAGGCGGCGAGCAGCGACTTGCCCGCACCCGGCGGCCCGCTCATCAGCAGATTGTGCCCACCGGCTGCGGCGATCTCGAGCGCGCGCTTGGCGACTTCCTGGCCCTTGACCTGGGCGAGGTCAGGCCCGCGCTCGGGCGGCTCGAGCTCGGCTTGCGGAGGCGCCGCGAGCAGCACGGTGCCTTTCAGGTGATGCAGCAGCGCGAGCAGGTCGGGTGCGCCGAGGACCTCGAGTTCGCCCGCCCACGCAGCCTCGCTCGCCTGGCTCGCCGGGCAGATCAGGCCCTTGTCGGTCGCCGATGCATACATCGCCGCCAGCAGCACGCCCGGCGACGGTGCAATCCGCCCGTCGAGACTGAGCTCGCCGACCGCGACGAAGTGCGACAGGCTCTCGGCATCGGTCGCACCGATCGCCGCCAGCAGGCA
>JASLBJ010000217.1 GCA_030146725.1 Sphingomicrobium sp.
ATCTTGCGGCGCAGGCCGACGACCTTGATCGTCTCGTCGGGACGCGCCGCGGCGCCGCGCGCCGAAACGCCGCCGCCGTTGTAGAGCAAATACGCGTCGAGATCCGAGTGGCGGATGCGGTCGGCGGTGGTGCGGACTTGCGCCAGGTCGATGCCGAGGTCGCGGGCGCGCTGGCGGACTGCGGGGGAGGCGAGGACGTGTGTTGGTGCGGCCTCTTCGCTCGTGGCGGGGGCAGCGCGCCCTTCGACTTCGGCCTGCGGCCTGCGCTCAGGACGAACGGGGACAGGGTCGCTCTCGGCCGTGACATCGGCTGTCGGGATCGCTGCTTCCATTGCAGCGGTCGGTGTGACTGCTCCGTCGGCGAGGGCGACAGTGTCGGTGCGCTGGCCTTGTGCGTCGGTTTCGGTGCCGTCCTGCTGGCTTGCCGGAAGCGCGGGCTCGGAGGCGTCGCTGCTCGCCATGCCGCCGGCATCACTGCGCTGCTCCGTTTCGATCACCGCGAGCACCGAGCCGATCGCGAGCTGGTCGCCGACTTCGCCGCCAAGCTCGACGATCGTGCCTGAAACCGGAGATTCCATCTCGACCGTGGCCTTGTCGGTCATCATGTCCGCGAGCTGCTGGTCCTCGGTGACGGTGTCGCCGAGCTTGACGTGCCAGGCGACGATCTCGGCTTCGGCGATGCCTTCGCCGATGTCGGGGAGCTTGAAGTTGAAACGGGCCATCAGTCCTCCAGCGCCTTTTTGATCGCCGTGCCGATCCGCACGGGTCCGGGGAAATAGGCCCATTCGAGCGAGTGCGGGTAGGGCGTGTCGAAGCCGGCGGCGCGCTGCACCGGGGCTTCGAGATGGTAGAAACAGCGTTCCTGGACGAGTGCGGCGAGCTCGGCACCGAAGCCGTTGGTGCGGGTCGCTTCGTGGACGATGACGCAGCGGCCGGTCTTCTCGACCGACGCTTCGATCGCCTCGATGTCGAGCGGCAGGATCGAGCGCAGGTCGATGACCTCGGCGTCGACGCCCATCTCCTCGACTGTCGCGAGCACGACATGGACCATCGTTCCGTAGGCGAGGATGGTCACCGCCTCGCCTTTGCGCACTGTCGCGGCCTTGCCGAGCGGAATCCTGTAATAGCCGTCCGGAACTTCGGCAGCGGGATGCTTGGCCCAAGGCGTCATCGGGCGGTCGAAGAAGCCATTGAACGGGCCGTTGTAGATGCGCTTTGGCTCGAAGAAGAGCACCGGGTCATTGTCCTCGATCGCCGCGATCAGCAGGCCCTTGGCATCGTAGGGAGTGGAAGGGATGACCGTCTTGACGCCCGCGACATGGGCGAACAGGGCTTCGGTCGACTGGCTGTGGGTCTGGCCGCCGAAGATGCCGCCGCCGTAGGGCGAGCGGATGACCATCGGCAGGAACCACTCGCCCGCGGTGCGGTAGCGCATCTTGGCCGCCTCGCTGACGATCTGGTCGTAGGCGGGATAGATGTAATCGGCGAACTGGATTTCGGCGACCGGGCGGAGGCCGTAGGCAGCCATGCCGATGGCGGCGGCGACGATCCCGTTTTCGGCGATCGGCGTGTCGAACACGCGGGTCCGGCCGTAGGTCTTCTGCAGCCCTTCGGTGACCCGGAACACGCCGCCGAAGAAGCCGACGTCCTCGCCCATCACGACCATATTGTCGTCGCGCGCCATCATCACGTCATGGGCGCTGTTGAGCGCCTGGATCATGTTCATGACGGTCACCGGCGCTTTTCCTCAAGTTCGGCGACCATCGCATCGCGCTGCTCGGCGAGGTGCCAAGGCATCTCCTCGAACACATCGTCGAACATGGTGCGAACGTCCTGGGGGAAGTCGATGCTCGAGGTTGCGAGCGTGCCTTGTTGCTCGGCTTCACGCTGGGCGGTGCGGACCGCTGCTGCGGCGTCCTCGCGCATCGCGGCGTCGCGGGTTTCGTCCCATTCGCCGATGGCGACGAGATGCGCTTTCAGGCGCTCGACCGGGTCACCGAGCGGCCACGACTGTGCCTCCGCGACGGGGCGGTAGACCGATGGGTCGTCGGAAGTCGAATGGCCTTCGGCGCGGTAGGTGAAGAACTCGATCAGCGTCGGGCCGTTGTTCGAGCGCGCGCGCTCGGCGGCCCAGCGGACCGTAGCGTAGACCGCGAGCGCGTCATTGCCGTCGACGCGCATTCCCGCAATTCCGTAGCCACGCGCCCGCGACGCGAACGTCGCGCGCTCGCCGCCGGCAATTCCGGAGAAGCTCGAGATCGCCCACTGATTGTTGACGATGGCGAGGATCACCGGCGCCTGGTAGACCGTGGCGAAGGTCAAAGCGGCGTGGAAGTCGCCCTCTGCAGTGGCGCCGTCGCCGATCCAGCCCATCGCAATGCGCGAGTCGCCCTTGATCGCGCTGGCCATCGCCCAGCCGACCGCCTGCGGATATTGCGTGCCGAGGTTGCCCGAGATCGAGAAGAAGCCGTGCGCCTTGTCCGAATACATGATCGGCAGCTGCCGGCCTTTCAATTTGTCGCCGCGATTCGAGTAAATCTGGCACATCATCTGGCTGAGCGGATAGCCGCGCGAGACGAGCAGGCCCTGCTGGCGATAGGTCGGGAAGTGCATGTCGTCGCGGTCGGTTGCGGCGGCGGCGGCGACCGCGATCGCCTCCTCGCCGGTGCACTTCATGTAAAAGCTGGTCTTACCCTGCCGCTGCGAGCGGTACATGCGGTCGTCGAACACGCGCACGATGACCATGTCGCGCAGCATCTTGCGCAATGTGTCCGGGTCCAGCTTCGGGTCCCAGGGACCGACGGCACGGTGCTGGTCGTCGAGCACGCGGACCAATTGCGTCGTCAGCGGATGGGTGTCGTCGGCCGGGGCCGCAGTGTCGGGGCGAAATGCCTCGCCGGCGGGCGGGATCACCAGCGCGGAGAAGTCGGGCTCGTCGCCGGGTCGGAACGGCGGCTCGGGCACGTGGAGCGCGAGCGCGGGGCGATTTGGCTTGGGTGTGTCGGGTCGCTCGCTCATCCTGCAAGCGCGCTTAAACCGCGCATTGCGGTCCGGCAACTGGCGCCAAGTTGACCTTCCTGCTGCGGTGGCGTTACGGCGCGGCCATGACCGACGAACACATCACCGACCAGGATAGCCAGTCTTCCGGGCACCAGATGCCCGATCGGCTCTCGCTCGATCCGCGGAGCCCGCACTTCGACCGCGATCTTCTCGCGCAGGGAGTCGGGATTCGGTTCAACGGCGTGGAAAAGACCAACGTCGAGGAATATTGCGTTTCGGAAGGGTGGATCAAGGTTGCCGCGGGGCGCAGTCGCGACCGCCGCGGCAACCCGATGACCCTGACCCTCAAGGGCCAGGTCGAGCCTTATCTGGAGAACCCGGTTCAGCCGGCGCGGGATGCGGGTGTCGCCGACGAGGGGTAGGTCGGGCGAGCGCGGCGACGCTCCATCAATTTGCTGACACCCCAGCCGATCGCCGCGACGGTCGCGATCGGGCCGAGCCCGCGCTTCGCCAGCGCTGCAGCGCCGTAACCGAGAATTGCACCTTTGGCGCCAGTGTGGCGGCCGGCCATGCGGTTGCCGAGCCATGCGCCTGCAAGCTTGCCAATCATCGTCGTTTCCTTCTGTTCAAATGCTGTGTGGATCATCAAGCATCGGGCGCCTGATGGGTTCCGC
>JASLBJ010000300.1 GCA_030146725.1 Sphingomicrobium sp.
GCAAACGGTGACATCTGGCTCGATCTTACCTCTACGCGATCGCGCTCGGCTCCAACCGCCGGCATGGCCGCTACGGCCGTCCCGCCGAAGTGGTCGCGGCTGCGATTGCCGAGCTCGACCGGGCCTTTGGCCTGTTCGACGCGGCGCCAATCATTCTCAACCCGGCGCACGGCGGTGCCGGTCGCGACTTTGCCAATTCGGTGGCGCTGATTGAAAGCCCGCTTACCCCTCTCGACTTGCTGCAAGCACTCAAGTCGATCGAACGGAGCTTCGGCCGCCGCCCCGGCAAGCGCTGGGGTGAGCGGGTTCTCGATCTCGACATTGCGGCATGGAGCGCCGGCATGTGGCGTTCGCGGGTGTTGACTGTGCCCCATCCCGCGCTCGAACGCCGCGAGTTTGTCCTCCAGCCGCTGGCGGCGATCGCCCCATTGTGGCGCATCCGCGGCGCGCTCAATGCCCGCCACCTCGCTCAGCGCCTTGCCCGGCGGCGCCCACGCGGCTAACGGCGTCCGCGCGTGGGCCCTTAGCTCAGTTGGTAGAGCGCGTGACTTTTAATCACTAGGTCGCTGGTTCGAACCCAGCAGGGCTCACCAGCCACCCCCCGCATGAAAGCTTCGGATAGCCGCTCTTCTGCCGGCCAGATGCTACCGGGGGGAACGGGCGGCTTCGCGCCTCGTTAGACTAACTTAAGTCAACAGGAGGAATACCATGAGCCCGACCATCTCGGCGGTTTTTGACAACCGTTCGGAGGCCGAACGCGCAGTGTCCGAATTGCGCAGCGCAGGCGTCGACCAGGATGCGATCTCGATCGTTGGCCGTCCTGACGACCACGACGGCAGCAGCAATCATTCCGACGGCCACCACGACGACGGCGCTGGCAAGGGCAGCATCGCGGCCAGCGTCGCGGGCGGCGGGGTTGCGGGCGCGCTCCTTGGCATGGCGGCGCTCGCCATTCCTGGTGTCGGCCCGCTTGCCGCAGCAGGCGCGATTGCCGCGACGGCGGTTCCGAGCATGGCAGGCATCGGTGCGGCGCTTGGTGCTACCGGCGGTGCGATTGCCCGCATGCTGTCCGACCATGATGTCGACCGCAATGATGCCGAATATTACGAAGAGCGCATCACCAGTGGCGGCATCTTCGTATCAGTCGACACCCGCCGCACCGGCGTCGGCAGTGAGACTGCGAGAGAGATCCTTATGCGCAGTGGCGGTCATAGCGCTCCTCAGCAGCGCACTTCGAACGTTTGACTCCTACGTGTCCGGCGGCGCACCAGCGTCGCCGGAACTGGTTAAACCGTCCTCCTCGCGTTTGGCTGGACCGTAGCGTGGGCTTTGCACAGCCCTTTCCCTCGATCTGCCGATAAGGCATGGGCTCAGCCGTGGAGCAGCTCCGAACCGCATCAGCACAGCCAAGCCGCGGACGTGAGCTATCGCCATTGTTCGGACTCATCGCCAAAGGCGATCGGGCGGCCCTCGCCACGCTTTACGACCGCACCTCGGCCAAGCTTTACGGCATCTGCACGCGGCTGCTCGGGAGCGAGGCGGAAGCAGAGGAGGTGCTTCAGGACGTCTATCTGCTCGTCTGGCAAAAGGCGGACCGCTTCGACGACAGCAAGGCTAGCCCGATCACCTGGCTCGCGGTGCTCGCCCGCAACCGCTCGATTGATCGGCTTCGGCTCAGGCGCCTTCCGACGGACAGTATCGATGCCGCCGGCGACATCGCCGATCAAGCCGATTCCGTACTCGACTTACTCGAGCGCGATCAGGAAAACAGCCGGCTGGCGCTGTGCCTCGATGCGCTGGACGAACGCCAAGGCACCATGATTCGCGCGGCGTTCCTCGATGGCGCGACGTACCCCGAGCTGTCCGAGCGTGAATCGGTCCCGCTCGGCACGATGAAGAGCTGGATTCGCCGCGGTCTGCTGCGCCTGCGCAAGTGTCTCGAGCAATGAGCCTTCCAGCGCCCCCGGCCGACGAGCCGCCCAACCTCGCGGCAGAATATGCGCTCGGCTTGCTTGAGGGGAACGAGCTTGCCGGCGCCCGGGCGCAACTTGGTAATGCGGGCTTTCGTAGCGATGTCGCGTACTGGCTGGGTCACTTTGCGCCGCTCCTGGACGAAGTTGCACCGGTGCGGCCGCCGGCTAGGCTGTGGACAGCAATAGAGCAGCGCATCAGCCCCGCTGCGCCGCGCTCCGCCGACGTGCACCAGCTGCACCGGCGCCTGAACCTGTGGCGCGGTGCCGCGGCGGTCGCGACCGCCCTCGCCGCTTCGCTTGCGCTGGTCGTGCTGACTCGCCCTGAACCGGTAGCACCGCCGGCCGTGACTCGCGCGCCGGCACCGATGGTGGCGATGCTCGGCGACGAGCAGGCGGGCGGGCTGATGCTTGCCAAGTGGGAGCCGTCGAACGGTCGGATGACGGTCGCAGCCCCGACTGAGATCAGCATCGCCGCCGGTCAGGTGCAGGAGTTGTGGGTAATCCAGGCGGACGGGACCCCACGATCGCTTGGAGTCCTTCCGAGCACGTCGCGCAACGAATTACAGATTGCTCCGTCAGCCGCGCAGCAGCTGCAGCAAGGTGCCACCTTGGCGGTCTCGGTGGAACCGCAGGGTGGATCGCGTACCGGCCTTCCGACCGGGCCGGTCATCGCGTCGGGCAAACTGGGCCTCGTCTGACGCCTGCATCTGATCAGGCCGTTCAGCCGTAGTTACGACTGACGACCGCAAAGGGTGCTGATGGCCATTCTCGACAGACGTGAAGTTCTTGGTGCCGCAGGGCTCGGCGCGGCGACGCTGACCGTTGCTGCCTTCGCCAAGCCTGCTCCGCAACAACGCTTCCCAGTTACCAAGACGCCCGTCGAGTGGCGCCGGCAGCTTGGGGCCGAGCGCTACGAAGTGCTGCGCGAAGCCGATACCGAACGTGCCGGCTCGAGCCCCCTCAACCGCGAGAAGCGCCGCGGCGTCTATGCCTGCGCCGGATGCAGCCTGCCGCTGTTCAGTTCGGCGTGGAAGTTTGAGAGCGGCACCGGCTGGCCGAGTTTCTTCCAGGCTGCGCCCAATGCGGTGCTGACCAGGACCGACGTGACCTTTGGGATGCGGCGGACCGAAGCGCTGTGCCGACGCTGCGGCGGGCATCTTGGCCACGTGTTCGAGGATGGGCCGAAGCCGACCGGCCTGCGCTATTGCATGAACGGGCTCGCACTGGCCTTCAGGCCGGCCTGAGCGCCCGGATCGCTGGCGATCGGCTTGACCACCGTCAGGTACCGCCTTTCGCCGCATGGACGGCGCGGGCAAGGATAACTATCTGTGCAACATGGGCGATGGCTGGCTGATCCCGCTTCTGATCGTACTGCTCACTGTCGTGGGCATGGAGTTCCTTGCCTCCGCGGTGCATCGCCATGTGATGCACGGGCCCGGGTGGGGCTGGCACCGCTCGCACCATGAGCCGGGCACGGGTCGGTTCGAGCGCAACGATCTGTATGCGCTCGTCTTCACCAGCGTCAGCCTGCTGCTGTTTGTCGCTGGAGCGCGCTGGCCAGCGTTGTGGTGGGTCGGACTCGGCACCCTCGTTTACGGCTTGCTCTACGCGATCCTGCACGACGGGCTGGTCCACCAGCGATTTCCATTCATCAAGTCGCCCCGCAGCGGCTATTTAAAGCGGCTGGTCCAGGCACATCGGATGCATCATTCGGTTCGCGGCCGCGAGGGTTCGGTGTCGTTCGGCTTCATCTATGCGCCGCCGGTGCGACGGCTGCGCGAGCAGTTGCGGCGGGATCCTCGATGACCCCTGCCCGACAGCGCGCGATCGGACTAACCCTTGCGCTGGCGATCATCGGGGCGTGGGCGGCGCTTCACGTCTATGCTGTGTTCTTTCATCGGCTCGAAAGCGCCGGCCTGATCGCCGCCCCGCTGCTGATTGCGGCGATCTGCTGGCTGAGCGTCGGGCTGTTCATCGTTGCGCACGATTGCATGCATGGTTCGCTTGCGCCGGGGCAGCCGGCGGTCAATCGCGCGGTCGGCCGAGTTGCGCTGATGATCTATGCAGGCTTCTGGTTCGATCACCTGAGGCCCAAGCACTTCGAGCATCATCGTGCGCCGGGGACCGAGCATGACCCGGATTTCAGCGCCAGCCACCCGTCGCACTTCTGGCCCTGGTATGCGGCGTTCTTTCGCCAGTATTTCGGACTTCGCCAACTCGCCTTCCTGAGCGCTGTCAGTGCTGCCTACCTGCTGCTGTTCGACGTGGCCTACGTGAACCTGCTGCTGTTCTGGGCACTTCCGTCGATTGCGTCATCGCTGCAGCTGTTCCTGTTCGGCACGTTCCTGCCGCACCGGGCCGAGGACGCGGGGTTCCACGACGATCACCGCGCGCGCAGCAACGATTATGGCTGGCTCGGTTCGCTCCTCAGCTGCTTCCACTTCGGCTATCACCACGAGCATCATCGCGCGCCGCATCTGCCGTGGTGGCGACTGCCCGAGGCGCGCCAAGCATCGCCTCGATGAAATCGGCGGCGCGGCTGGCGCCGCGCGCGTCGGCGATTTGCCGGGCCAGACCTGCGGCTCGTTCGCGGAACGCGGGAGCTTTCAGCACCTGCTGCATCGCCTCGCCGATCCTGACGCTCGAAGACCGGCTGCCGAGCATCCGACCCGCACCTGAATGCTCGACCCGGGCTGCCATCCCGGCCTGCTCGAACGCGAGCGGCAGGACCACCAACGGCACGCCCGCCCCAAGCGGATCAAGGACCGCGTTCGCGCCGCCATGGCAGACGACCAGGTCGACCTGCCGCACCACCGCTTCCTGGGGCACCCAGTCGTAGACGAGCGGATCGCCGGCGAGACGCTCGGCCAGACCCTCAGCGCCGCGGCCGCCGTGGGTGATCACGAGCCGAAGACCAAGCCGCTCGCAGGCTCGCGCGACTCGGCGGAACACGGCGACGCGCGATCCCTGAAGCGTCCCGAGCGTGCAAAAGACCGTCGGCCGGCCGTCATCCGGCGGAAGCTCGAACGGCTCCGGTTCGGCGGCGCGGAACGGCCCGACGAAGTGAAAGTGCTGCGGCAATTCCTGGCGCGGGAAATCCAGTCCGGGAACGAGCTGCGCGATCTGCAGGGACGGCGAGAGGCAATCCTCCAGTCGTCGCCGTGGCGGCAGATCGAGCCACCGCGCGTTGCGCGCGATCGCCGCATTGAACCTGCGAAGCATGAAATCGCTGACGCGCCATCCGCCGAGGTTGCGCTTCCGGCCTTCCTTGCTGCGATCATAGTGCCAGCCGACGAACGGCGGCGGAATACCGGGCTCGCGGTTCATCGGTACGGTGACCGCGATGCTGACCCACGGCAGTCCAAGATGTTCGGCGACCAGCCCGCCGGCTGGCTCGAGCTGGTCGGAGAGGATCGCGTCGACGCCGAGCTTGCGCAGCAAGGCCGGGGCTTCCCGGCAGAACATGGTGGTGAAGGCGTCCATCCGGCGGATGGTGGGACCGAGCCCGAGCAGGCCCTGGATCCGCGCCATTGCACCGGTCCAGCTTGCGACCGATTGCGCATTGTCGCCGATAGCGGCGAACTCGGCGCCCGCGGCCCGGACCAGTGCGCGCGCTTCCTCCTGGTGAACGAAGGTGACTCGGTGTCCACGGGCGATCAGGTTCGAGGCAAGGTGAGACAATGGCAGATAATGGCCGCTGAGCGGCGGCGCCAGGACGGCGAAATGGGCCATCAGGCGCGACGACCGATCGTCATTGCCTCCGCAACGCTGGGGACCAGGAAAGCGAGCTTGCGTGCGCGGCCAACGCTGACCCGGCGGTCCCACGCCCCCTCGCCCAATTGTCCGACACGGCGCCCGATCGCGCCATAGATGCGGGCTGCCGACAACACGGCCACCCGGGAGCGGAACGGCAGGCGATCGACGCCGCGCCGAGCGCTTTGTTCGTACAGGCCGACGCTCGTAACGAGCCGCCCGACCATCGTCAGCAGCGCGACTTTATGCTCGTCAGCGAACAAAGCGGCCGGCCCGACGCCGAATTCGCACAGCCACTCGGAAGGCAGATAGCAGCGGCCGGCGGCAAGATCCTCGCGAACGTCGCGGGCGATGTTCGACAGCTGGAAGGCGATCCCGAGGTCGGCTGCCCGCTCGAGCGTCTCGGCATCATCGGACGGCACCCCCATGACCACCGCCATCATCGAGCCAACGGTTCCGGCAACATGGTAGCAGTAGCGGACCAGATCCTCTTCGGTTGTCGGGCGCCAGCCGAGTTCGTCGAGCATGAAGCCCTCGAGGTGATCCTCGAGCAGGGCTCGCGGAACCGGGCGTTCGCGCAGCAGCTGGCCAAGCGCATCGAACGGCAGCTCGCCAGTGGTTTCACCGGCAATGGCGCGGTTGGTCTTGTCGCGCAGCACCGCAACGCTTCCGCGCACGCCACCGGAAAAGCCGAGTACCTGCCCGTCGCAGACATCGTCGCAGTGGCGGCACCAGCAATAAAGCAGCCAGGCACGCTCGCGGGTGGTGCGGTCGAACAGCCGGCTTGCTGCACGAAACGACTTGGAGCCCTGCTGGATCGCGGTGAACGCACCAGCGACGAGCTCCTCGCGAGTCATGCGCGTAGATCCTCGAGCATCAACCCGGCCGTCGCCTTAGCGCTTCCGACCACGCCCGGAATCCCCGCGCCCGGGTGCGTTCCGGCACCGACGAAATAGAGGTTGTCGATGGCATCGTCGCGGTTGTGGACGCGGAAATAGGCACTTTGGGTAAGTATCGGCTCAAGACTGAAGGCCGAACCGAGATGCGAGTTCAGCTCGGACTCGAACTCGACCGGGCCAAATTGAAAGTGTCCGTCGAGCCGTTCGGACAGGCCCGGAAGCATGCGCTCCTCGAGCACTTCGAGGATGCGCTTGGCGTAGGCCGGCCCCTCGACGTCCCAGTCGATGCCCGTGCGGCCAAGATGCGGAACGGGGGCGAGCGCATAGAAGGTCGCCTTGCCCTCCGGCGCCATCGACGGATCGGTCGCGGTCGGGTGATGGAGATAGAGCGCCGGATCACCAG
Source organism: Sphingomicrobium sp. (assembly GCA_030146725.1). Classification (GTDB taxonomy): domain Bacteria; phylum Pseudomonadota; class Alphaproteobacteria; order Sphingomonadales; family Sphingomonadaceae; genus Sphingomicrobium. The sequence goes on from JASLBJ010000300.1 coordinate 7,029, forward strand.
CAAGGCTGTTGCCGCGATAAATGTCGCCGAGCAGTCCATCCCAGCGCGGCCCGAATAGGATAGCGTGGTGCGGCACGTCGGGCCAGGTGCCCCGAGTCGCGAAATGCACGACGAACAGCGACGGCGAATAGCGCTTTCGCCGAAGTCGTTTCGCAGTCTGCCTGCCGCGCTTGTGATCGAGCATATCGTAGGTACGTACGATGTCGGCGTTGGATGCAATCGCGTCGAAGCGCCCGCTCCAGCCGCTCGCGGTGGTGACCGAGGTTGCACGCTGGCCTTGTGTCTCGATCCGCTTGACGGGGTCGCTGAGGCGGATCGTTCCGCCAAGCCGCTCGAAGTGGCGAACCATGCCGGCAATGAGGCGGTTGGTGCCGCCAAGCGCGAACCACACGCCGCCGTCGCGCTCGAGCTTGTGGATCAGCGCGTAAATAGCGCTGGTGGTCAGCGGGTTGCCACCGACCAGAAGCGTGTGGAACGACAGCGCCTGGCGCAACTTCTCGTTGCGGACGAAGCCGGACACTACCGAATAGACCGAGCGCCACGCCTGGTAGCGAGCGAGGCTGGGGGCGGCCTTGAGCATCGACTTGAAGTCAAGGAACGGCACCGCGCCTAGCTTGACGTAACCCTCCTCGAACACGCCCGCCGAATATTCGAGGAATCGGGCGTACCCATCGACGTCAGCGGGATCGAGCGCAGCGATCTGCCTGGCGAGCTTCTCGTCGTCATTATCGTAGTCGAAGATGGTGCCGTCGGGCCAGGACAGGCGGTAGAAGGGGGTGACCGGAACGAGCTCGACATCGGCCGCCATGTCCGAGCCGCTCAATGCCCACAGCTCACGAAGGCAGTCGGGATCGGTGATGACCGTCGGCCCGGCGTCGAAAACGTGGCCGTCCTTGTTCCAGTAATATGCGCGGCCACCCGGCTTGTCGCGCGCTTCGATGATCGTCGTCGCAACGCCTGCCGACTGCAGGCGGATCGCGAGCGCCAGCCCGCCGAAGCCCGATCCAATGACCGCTGCCGTGCTCATGCCGCCCGTCCCCTCATCGCCGCAAGCGCACGCCCGATCGGCACTGGCGGTCGGCCGCTGATGATGCGCAGCTTGTCGATTGCCGACAGCTGGGCGGCGTAGAAGCGCCCGATCAGCGCCTCGGGCAAGCGGTAGAAATGCTCGAGCACCGCATAGCGCCGCTCCGGCTCGGCAGCGTTGAACAGCATCCGGTTGAGCAGCTGAAAGAAGTGACGGTCGGCCCAGAGTGTCCGGGCACGCGTGTGGAACAGGGTGCGCAGGCGCGCCGACGCGAAGTCGCGCTGCTCGCACAACAATGCCGCGTTGCGCACCGCATCGGGGAGCGAGTAGCCCGTTGTCGGGTGAAAGAAGCCGCCGCGCAGCCCGAGCCTCGCGACACGCGGGCCGGTGGCGGGCCACAACGCGTCGACCTCGCCGCCGAGCAGGACCGGAAGCACGCCGCTTTCCTCCGCGATCACCCTTGCGCCGGCGCCGCCGAGCTCGCTGGCAAGCACGTCGAGGCCGTCGGTAAGGCGCTCCTGCTCGATCACGGGCGAGCTCGAATAGTAGGTATCCTCGACCATTAAGATGGTTGGGCTGAATGGCAGCGAATAGATGAAGCGGTAGCCATCGGCCTGGTCGACCAGCGCATCCATAATCACTGGGCGGCTGCGGCCGTGCGGGCGCGGGAAGCGGTAGGTGCGGCCGAGGAACTTCTGCCAGCCGAGGTCGAGTCCGGCCATCCGTTGGGGGCCGCGCGCGTCGATCACCCCGCGCGCCGTGATGCGCTCGCCGCTGCCGAGCAGGGCATGACCGGTTCCAAGCTCGACGATTTCGGCGCCGGTGCGGAACTGTTGGGGCGACAGCGCGGAGCGCAACGCGCGGTCAAGATCGGCCGAACGGATACTGTTGTAGCCGATCGACAGGGTCCGGCTGCGCGCCGGGAAGTGGATCTCATGGTCAGGCCAGTGGCTGCGGCCGATCGGATCGATCAGGTCGTGATCCGCTCGAGCCACGTCGCTATCGAAAAAGGACCAGACGTGATTGCCGCCGAATTCCGGTCCTTGCTCGAGCAGCACGAAGCGCACGTCCGGGCGGCGGGTTGCCAGGGCAAGCGCCGCAAGCCCTCCGGCAAGCCCGCCACCGGCGATGATGAGATCGAGCGGCTCGCTCATGCCGGGATCAAAGAACGGTTGGCGCTGCGGCGAAGCGACTGATAGACAGAGTGACGATGCGCCTGCTCGCCGCCTTGCTGCCATTGCTGCTGATCGCCGCTGAACAGCCGGCAGCGACGCTCGACGTCAGTATCGAGGCGGTGCGCAACAGCCGCGGGGTGGTTCACGCATGCCTCACCCGCGATGCGGCGAGCTTCCCGGATTGCAGCCGCGATGCGGCGGCGCTCAAGCAGACGGTGCCGGCGTCCGCCAGGACGCTGCGCTTCACCGGGATCGCTCCGGGCAATTATGCGCTGACCCTGTTTCACGACGAGAACATGAACCAGCGACTGGACACGGTGTTGGGTATTCCCCGCGAAGGTTTCGGCTTCTCGCGCAATCCTGTCGTGCGTTTTGGCGCACCTAAATTCCGGCAGGTTGGCATGGAGATCGCTCCCGGCTTGGCGCGCCATTCGGTTCGCATGCAATACCTTCTTTAGCCCGTCTCGTGCCCCAGTTCCCTGCCCCCTACCGTGAATTTGGGGGATTGTCGCAGGGAGAGCATGCTCCAGTCCGTCACACCCTACGAGCAAGCGCTTCATGAACGCGATTTGCCGGTCGATCAGCGTCCCCACATCGCGCTTCTGCTTGCTGCTCCGCGCGGCTTCTGCGCCGGCGTTCGCCGGGCGATCGACGCTGTTCGCGATGCGCTCGCACGTCACGGTGCGCCGGTCTATGTGCGCCGCGCGATCGTCCACAATATGGACGTCGTAAGGACCCTCGAGGCCGAAGGCGCGATCTTCGTCGAGGAGCTGGCAAGCGTCCCGCGAGGCAGCGTGGTATTGTTCTCGGCCCATGGCGTGTCGCCGTTGGTCGCCGAGGAAGCCGAACGGCGCGGGCTCACCTTCTATGATGCAGTGTGCCCGCTGGTCGCCAAGGTCCACCGTGAGGTCGAGCGGCACCAGCGCAACGGCCGGCAGCTGGTGCTGGTCGGCCACGCTGGCCATCCGGAGATCGAGGGCACGCTTGGCCACGCAGCGCCCGGATCGGCGCATCTGGTCGCCAGCGCGAACGACGTCGAAGCACTTGGCCTGCCCGCCAAGGCGCCGACCGCTTACGCAATCCAGACCACTTATTCTGTCGACGATGCGGCGGACATCGTCGCTGCATTGAAAGCGCGGTTTGCCGATCTTAGCGGGCCAGCGTCGAGCGACATCTGCTATGCGACGACTAATCGCCAGGCTGCGGTTGGGGCAATCGCCCTGCGCGCCGATGCAGTGATCGTCGCCGGCGACAGCTTTTCCTCCAACGCGTGCCGCTTGGCTGAAGTCGCGGCAATGCGCTGCGGATCGGTGCAGCGGGTTGCGAATGCTGGTGAAATCGACTGGTCGATGCTGCCTCCGCAGGGCGCGATCGGGCTTACTGCGGCGGCGTCCACACCCGAGACAATCATCGAGTCCATCATCGATGCCCTGCGCGCCCGCTACCGGCTCAGCGTCGAGCAAGTCGAGGCGACGCAGGAAACGACCGTGTTCAAGCGCGTTGCGATAGGCTGACGCGAAGTTTCAGCCGGCGGCGAGTGCAAGCGTCTGCTGGTGCTGGATCACCCGCCAGTCATGCTCGCCGACCCGCTGGTAGGTCGAGGTGCAGTAAGCAACGTAGCTTCCCTCGGCCCGGCGGGCATCCGCGCGGTAGGCGATGACGATCAGGCCCTCCTGCGCGCGGTTGATGCGCAAGTCGGAGAGATCGACTTCGGACCATCGGGGGGTGTGCTCGACCGCGGCAATTGCCTCGCTGCCGCTGAGCAGGAACGGGTGTTCCGGCAGAACCATAAGGCAATCATCGGCAACGCAGCGGCGATAGACATTGCCATCGCCGATCCACAGCGCGCGCTCGAACTCTTCCACTCGTTGGTCGTCCATGATTGTCCTCCTGCAGCCGTTCAAGCTGCCGGGGAGCCGTGTCGTTCCTACCGCCTTTAGGGCAGCGGCTATCTGCGACCGAGAGCGACGAAGCGGACGGCCGTGCCGCCGCCCGGAGCGATGCGTACCGCCATCCGGTCTCCTGAAGTGACCGTGCGGCGTTCGATAACGATCGCGCGGGGGTTGGTGCGGTAGTCGGCGGTATCGCCGTCCCGGTAGATCTCGGCACGGTAGCGGCGGCCGCGCTGGAGAAAGTCGAGTGGCACGTCGAAGCGGCGCTCGAGTTCGTCCCCGACTGCACCAAGGTACCAATTGGCGCTGTTGCGGTCCTTGCGCGCAATTACTGCGAGGTCGCCGACTTCGCCCGCAAGCATCCGGCTGTCCTCCCAGTCGACGGGCACGTCCTTGATGAACTGGAACGGGGCCAGGTTCGCTTCGTAATTCTCGGGCAGGTCGGCGGCCATCTGGATCGGCGAATAGATGACGACATAGAGGGCAAGCTGCTTGGCAAGCGTCGACAGGATGGCAGTGTCGCCCTTGCCCTTGAGACTGAGGATCCCGGGCGTGAAGTCCATCGGGCCCGAAAGCATGCGCGTGAATATCAGGTTCGCCTCGTGCTCCGGCGGGTTCTTGGGTTCGCCCCAGGCGTTATACTCCATTCCGCGCTGGCCCTCGCGGCTGATCCAGTTGGGATAGGTGCGGCGAAGACCGGTATCCTTGACCGGCTCGTGCGGGTTGATCGCGATGCGCCGCTTGGCCGCTTCGGTGACCACGGTCATGTGGTGGTTTACCATGCGCTGGCCCTCATGCCATTCGCGCACCAGCGTGCCATTCGGGCCGGGTGCCTGGATGCCGCCTGCATCGGCGACATAGCCGGTCTTGATCGAGTCGACCCCGAGCCGTTGGTAGAGGTCGAGCGCGGGGCCGAGCTGTCGCTCATAGACGGCGATATTGCCGCCGGTTTCATGATGGCCGACGATCCGCACGCCCTTGCTGCGCGCGTAGGCAGCGACCGCGGCGAGGTCGAAGTCGGGATAGGGCTGGGTGAAGCTGAACTTGTCGCCCCAGGCGAACCAATCGTCATCCCAGCCGGTGTTCCAGCCTTCGATCAGCACGCCCTTGAAGCCGTGTTGCGCGGCAAAGTCGATCATCCGCCGCGCGTAAGCAGTGGTGGCGCCATGCTTGGGACCCGAGTTCCAGCTATGGCTCTCCAGGTGCATACCCCACCATATGCCGACATATTTCCGCGGCTCGACCCAGCTGACATCGCCAAGCTTGTTGGGCTCGTTGAGGTTGAGGATGATCTGCGCCGACTTGTAGAGCGCCGGCGCGTCGGGCGCGATCATGATCACCCGCCAAGGCGTCGAGAACGGAGTCGTGCGGCTGACCTTGGGGCCGTTCGAAGACGGGTTGAGGACGGCCTTGAGGCCGCCGCTGCCGATGCGGCGCAGGTTCATCCCCGAATAGTCGAGCAGGGCAGCCTCGTGGACCGAGATGTGAAGCCCGCTTGCAGTGCGCATCGTAACAGGGGTCTGGGTGGTGCCGATGCCCGAAATCGGCGTGCGCTGATGCACGTACTCCTCGCGATTCCACTCGAACCCTTCATTCCACCACGCCTCGCCTGGCTCGGCGATGTTGAACTCCGTCAGTTCATCGGCGATGTTGGCCTGGGTGAGGTTCGGCTGGCGCGGCAGGTCGTAGCGGAAGCCAACCCCGTCGTCGTACACGCGAAAGACGATGTTGAGCCGCCGCTTTCCCCGGGTCTTCTCATCGAACGTGACGGTGAGCTCGTTGTAGCGGTTGCGGATGATGCGATATTCGCCCCACGGCTGATTCCAGCTTTCGTTGACGCTGCGCCTGGTCTCGCCGGCATAGCCGAAGTTGCGCAGCATCTGCATCGCATCGGTGAACAGGAAACCGAGCCGCGACTCCGCGATGACCGGCTTGCCTGCCCGGGACACGGAGTAACCGATGCGGCCTTCGGGATTGAGCGCGACGTCGACCTTGAGCACTCCGCCCGGCGACGACACGCTTGCCACCTGCTGCGCTGCCGCAGGGTTCGCTGCCAGAAACAGCAGCGCGAGCAGGCTGGCGACGAGGCGCTTGAGGGTCATGGCTGTCCTTGGGTTAAAGGCTGCAGCGATCCTGCGGTCCCGGGGCGCTGGCGATCTGGATGCCTGATACCGCCATCGTCAGGCGGCCAGAGGTCGTCACCCCGAACGGAGAGGTGACGTTCGTCATGTCGCGGCCGCCCTGCGCGAAACAGCCGAGC
>JASLBJ010000204.1 GCA_030146725.1 Sphingomicrobium sp.
CCGCGCGACAGCGACCAGCTGCGCTTGACCGTCGCCACCGGGTTCAGCCGCTCCTCGCTGGCGACCGCCGATGTCAGCAGCATGCGGACGGCAACGTAGAGGCCGGTTGCGAACAACAGCAGGAATACGCCGGCCGCGAGAGGATCAGGCGGCTGTTGCCCGACCAGGCGGGTTGCGAGCCCTCCGCCGATCAGGACGAATGGCAGCAGCCACAGAAACGTCGCGGCGAGGTAGACGGGCGCCCGGCGGGCGGCGTGGGCAATCGCCTGGCCGACGGTCTGGTCCGAGCTCAACGCCAGCCGGATCACGGCTAGCTGCCCGACGAGGCTGATCAACAGCGCGACTCCGCTGACGATGGTCCAGTAACCGAAGCGGGCTACCTCACCCGCGGGCGTGGGCGGGGTAACCATGTCGCCGACGACGCTCGGCACGACGAACAAGGCGAGCGCGACGGTTGCGAGCAGGCCGGCGTTGCGGCGCAGCATCGCCTTCGATTCGTCCCACGCCCTCGAAATCGACACCTTCGCCATCGCCACGCCCCTTTGTTCAACCCGCAGCGCGCTTATGGGAAGCCGGAGCGCGCGGCGCAATCGTCCTTGCCGCCGCCGGGCGCGCGCCCCATCCTTGCCGGATGGTTGCAGCGGAGCAGGTCGAATGGCGGGTCAGCGAGGCGCTGGTGCCCTATCCGCAGGCGCTGGCCTTCATGGAGGAGCGCGCCGCGGCGATCCGCGCCGGGGCCGCGGGCGAGTGCGTGTGGCTGCTAGAGCATCCGCCACTATTCACCGCCGGTACCAGCGCGAACCCCGGCGAATTGTTCAACCCGCTCGGCTTTCCGGTGTTCGAGGCCGGGCGCGGCGGGCGCTACACCTATCATGGTCCAGGGCAGCGGGTCGGCTATGTGCTGCTCGACCTCGAGCGCCGCGGCCGGGACATTCGCCGCTTCGTCCACTCGCTCGAAGGCTGGGTGATTGCAGCGCTCGGCGAGCTTGAGGTCAGCGCGCATCGTGCTCCCGGGCGGATCGGCATCTGGGTTGGCGAAGGCGCGGCCGAGGCGAAGATCGCCGCGCTCGGAGTGCGCGTGAAGCGCTGGGTGACGCTGCACGGCTTCTCCATCAACGTCGCACCCGATCTTGGCCACTTCGGCGGGATCGTCCCGTGCGGGATCTCGGAGTTCGGCGTCACAAGCCTGCAACAAATCGGGAAAGAAATGGCCATGGCGAGCGTTGACGGCGCTCTGAAGCATCATTTTCCGCGGTTTTTGAAGGATTTGCAAGGGTTCGACGAAGTTGCTTGCTGGCGATGAGGGCTTCAGACTATTGTGCGCGCGGTTTGCGAAGCGGGGCTACCGTTCCAGATCGTTATTTTAGGGAGTTTTGAATGCGTGCTCTTATCCTGGTCGCCGGTGCGGCCCTGGCGGTTTCGGCTTGCAGCAGCAACGAGTCGGCCGACAACACCATGAACGTCGACGAAAGCCTGAATGCTGACATCGTCGCCAACGATCCGATGGCCGACATGAACATGATGGATGCCAACATGACCATGAACGGCACCGATGCCAACATGACCATGAACGCAGGCGATGCGAACATGACCATGAACGGCGCCGATGCCAACATGACCAACATGTCGAACATGACCAACATGACGACCAACAACGCGATGTAATTGCCGGGCGTCCCCTCAAAAGGGCGCCTCTGTTACGAAATGGGAGGCTGCCGGTACGTGCTGGCAGCCTCTTTTTTTTAGCGATCGCCGCTCGGTGTGCTGCATTAGCAGGCGAGTCTGGCGGAAGAGAGGATCACGGGATGCGCAGGCTGTTGCTGATTGCCGGTGTGGCGTTGCTGGGTGCGTGCGGCGACAAGGATGAGGGTCCGACCAGCGATGTCGCCGGCGAGGATCCGACCGAGTTCGTCGCTGCCAACGACATCACCGCGATCGACGCGGTCAGCGGCGACGACGCCAACATGGCCGCCGACATCAACTATATCATCGAGCCGACCGCCGAGAACGGCGTCGATAACGGCGCCCAGTCGACCGCGCCTGCGGCGAGCCGGAACCGTCCCGCGCCAAGCAGGAACGAGGCGGACTGACGCTTCGCCGGCCGCGTTCAGGCGAGGCCGACCACCTTGTGCGCCTGGATCGACAGCCGCCAGCGCGGTCGATCCATGACGAGCGCGATCGCCGCGTCGACCGCGGCGCGAGCCTCGCTGCAGTCCATCGGCTGGATGAGGAAATGATCGAAGTTCCAGCTTTCGAGTTCGGCCGGATCGATTCCCGGCTGCGGCCAGACCAGTTTGAGCTCATCGCCGCTGCGCTGGACGATTTCGGTGCCTGCCTTGGGGCTGATGCACAGCCAGTCGAGACCGGGCACCGCGGCCAGCGTTCCGTTGCTTTCGGCCGCGACTCGGAAACCATTGCGGTGCAGCGCCGCGACCAGGTCCTCGTCGAGCTGAAGCATCGGCTCGCCGCCGGTGACCACCACCAGCCGGTGTCCGGACGACGGGCCCCATAGCGCCGCGACCGCGTCCGCAAGCTGCTCGGGAGACGCGAACTTTCCGCCGCCGGGACCGTCGGTGCCGACGAAATCGGTATCGCAGAAGCGGCATTTGGCGTCGGCGCGGTCCGCCTCGCGGCCGGACCAGAGATTGCAGCCGGCGAAGCGCAGGAACACCGCGCGGTGGCCCGCCTGCACGCCCTCGCCCTGGAGGGTCAAGAACATCTCCTTGACGGCGTAGGTCATGTGTAGCGGGTCGGATCGGGCAGGCCGGCCTCGGCAAAGCCCTTCGAGCGCAGGCGGCAGGCGTCGCACAGGCCGCAGTGCGCGCCGTCGGCGGCCGGATCGTAGCAGCTGTGGCTGAGCCCCGCATCGAGGCCGAGGCGGTCTGCTTCGCGCGCGATGTCCGCCTTGGTCATGTGCTGGAGCGGCGCGTGGACGGTGAACCCGTGGCCCTCGTCGCCGGCGCGGGTCGCGTAGGTGGCAAGTACCTGGAATGCGGCGATGAACTCGGGCCGGCAGTCGGGATAGCCGGAATAATCAAGCGCGTTGACGCCGACGAACAGGTCGCGAGCCCCGGCGGCTTCGGCCCAGGCGAGCGCGAGGCTGAGGAAGATGGTGTTGCGAGCGGGCACGTAGGTGACAGGAATGCCCTGCCCGACCCCGTCCTTGGGCACCGCGACATCGCTGGTCAGCGCAGAGCCGCCGAACATCGTGAGGTCGAGCGGAAGCACGATGTGGCGCTCGGCATGCACAGCGGCGATCGTCCGGGCGGCGTCGAGCTCGACTCGGTGGCGCTGGTTATAATCGATCGTCAATGCGAGCACCGCAAAGCCGGCCTCGCGCGCAAGCGCTGCGCAGACCATCGAGTCGAGCCCGCCCGAGAGCAGCACCACAGCCTTGTTCACAGCTGGACACCCAGGCGCGGCGCGGCCCAGAAGGCGAGCGCGTAAAGCCCCATCGTCACGGCGATGCCGATGCCGAGCGTCGGCCAGAAGCCGACGCCTGAGCGCAGCATCGCCGGGATCATCAGGAACAGGGGCAGCGACGGAAGCACGAACCAGAAGGCGCCGGTGGCAAGCCCGGCGATGCGCTCCGCGTCGCCGGTGTCGCGCCATAGCCAGATCATCGCCAGCAGCGAGGTCAGCGGGAGCGAGGCGAGCAGGCCGCCCCAGCCGGGGCTCTTGCGCGCAACTTCGGACACGAGTGCGACGAGCAGTCCGGAAATGGCCGCCTTGATGATGAAATAGAGCATCCGCGGCCCTCTAGAGCGCGGAGGCGTTTTTTAGAAGGCGGGCAACGGGGAGCCGCCGCGCAAAAGAAGGGCCGCCCGACTTTCGCGGGGCGGCCCAGGTATCGGGCTGCGTGTGCCCGATTGGGAGGAAAGCGTGCCAGCTCCGGCACACGACCCTTGTAGACCAGGATGCTTACAGCCGCCTTAATGGCTCGGGCAGTTTCCTGCGCGCCGCGCCTGCACGGTGTAGTTGAACGGTCCGCCACCGGTGATTCCCTGCGTTTCGATGCGCAGCGACCGCGGGGTGATGACCGTCATCCTGCTCTGCCCGAAACCGCCGCCGCGGCAGCTGTAGTGGATCACCGCCGACCGGCCCTCGTCACTGATGAGCGCGCTGGCGCACGGCTGGCCGCGATGCTCGACCGCAGCGAGCGCCGCCGTGCGCGAGACGCAGCGCCGCATAGGTCCGTTCACGCCGGGAATACCGCTGATCTCCCACAAGCCTGCCGAAGTCGAGGCCAGCGCGCGCGGCTGCCCGGCGGCACCGATCAGCGCCAGCGCCGCAGCGGCGAGCCCGAGCGAGGCGATACGACGACGTCTCATGCTCCGGCAATCTAATGCGCCCGCGAAAGGTCGGCAAGCCGACACTCTCAGGCGAGCCCCGCGAGCGGGATCGGGAAGCTCGTCGAACAGAAGGCGCAATCGACCCGGATCAGCCCCTCCCCGTCTGCCATTTCCGCTTGTTCGGCAGCTGGGAACCTTGCGATGACCGAGCGGACATAATCCGGGTCGCAGCGGCAACCCTTGCTGAGCCCGACCGGAGCCGAGGCGCGGATTTCGAGTTCCTCGTGGAACAGCCGCCAGACGAGATCGTCGAGCGGCAGCGCGGGATCGACCAGCTCGTCGGGCGTCACCGAGCCGGCGAGAACCGCGACGTGCGGCCAGTCGGGATGATCGAGCCGGGTGTGGAGGCGCTCGCGGCCCTCCTCCCCCTCGGGCAGGTGCTGGAACAGCAGGCCGCCGGCGCTCCAGCGGCCGTCGGTCTTCGTGGCTGCGAGACGGACGATGCTGGGGATCTGCTCGGACTGCGAGAAATAGCTTTGCGCGGCCTCGGCCAGGTTTCCGCCCTCGAGCGGGACGATACCCTGGTAGCGCTCGTCGGTTGCCGGCTGGTCGAAGGTGATCGCCAGATAGCCCTTGCCGAACAAGGCGAACAGCGACGGGTTCGGACCGGCGTCGGCGAGCCGGTCGCCGTCGTGCCGGACGTAGCCGCGAAGCTCGCCGCCTAGATAATCGCACACCAGCAGATCGACGATCCCCTTCTCGGTCTGCGCCTGGAGCGTCATCTGCCCGCTGCGGTCCTTGAGCAGCGTTCCGAGCAAGGCGGTGAGGGTCAGCGCCTCGGCCAGCAACTTCTCGATCACCGGCGGATAGGCGTGGTTGGCAAGCACCAGGTCGAGCACCGGTCCGAGCCGGGCGATGCGACCACGTGCGTTGCGCGAGGGGATGGTGACGCCAAGGGCGACGTCGGTGGTCAGTGCGATCGGCATTGCGGCTAGATAGGAAGGCACGGACGAGCGCTCAACCGGGCCACTCAGCTCACGCCGCCGCGGCGGGCACCTGATACTCGGCTGCCGCTGCCGAGAGCGTCTCGATGAACTCGCGGATGTGGCTTTCCTCGATGTTGAGCGGGGGCAGCACGCGCATCACGTTTTCGCCTGCGGCGACGGTCAGCAGCCCCCTGGTGCGCAGGTAGTTCACGAACTCGCGGCTGTCGCTCTTGAGCTTGAGCCCGAGCATCAGGCCGACTCCCCGGACGCTGTCGAACAGATGGTCATGGTTGGGGATCATCTGTTCGAGTGCCGAGCGGAGGCGCTCGCCGGTCTGCCGGACCTGGCCCAGGAACTCGTCGTTGGCGACGATGTCGAACACCGCCTGTCCGGCGGCCATCGCCAGCGGGTTGCCGCCATAGGTCGAGCCATGGGTGCCGATGACCATCCCCGAAGCGGCTTTCTCGGTTGCGAGGCAGGCGCCGAGCGGAAAGCCGCCGCCGATGCCCTTGGCGGTCGCCATGATGTCGGGCGTGATGCCGTACTGCTCATAGGCGTAGAGCGTGCCGCTGCGCGCAACGCCGCACTGCACTTCGTCCAGTACAAGGCAAAGGTCGTGCTCGTCACAGGCGGCGCGCAGGCCCTGGAGGAATTGCTGGCTGGCGGGGCGAATTCCGCCCTCGCCCTGGATCGGCTCAACGAGGAATCCGGCCGTATGGTCGTCGATCGCCGCCAGCGCTGCATCGAGGTCGTTGAACTCGACGACCTTGAAGCCGGTCAAGAGCGGCGCGAACCCGTCGCGAAGCTTGGCCTGGTCGGTGGCGCTGATCGTCGCCATCGTGCGCCCGTGGAAGGCGTTGGAAAAGGTGATGAGCTCATGCTTGTGCGGCTCACCCTTGGCGAAATGGTAGCGACGCGCGGTCTTGATTGCGCATTCGACGGCTTCCGCGCCCGAATTGGTGAAGAACACCGTGTCGGCGAAGGTCAGGTCGACCATCCGCTGGGCAAAGGCCTCCCCTTGCGGGCTGCCGTAGAGGTTCGACACGTGGACCAGGGTCGCGGCCTGATCCTGAATCGCCCTGGTCAGATGCGGGTGGCCGTGGCCGAGCAGATTGACGGCGATCCCCGCCGCGAAATCGAGATACTTCTCACCGCCCTCACCGAACAGATAAGGCCCCTCCCCGCGTACCGGCCGCACCGGCGAGCGCGGATAAACGGGCATGAGCGGCGTAACGGCCATCGCGGTAAATCCTCATCATATCGGTTTGAGCGACCCGGGCCGCCGCTGCCGATATAGCCAGAGCGGGCGCAAAGAAAAAGGCGCTCCGGATCGTCTCCGAAGCGCCTTCTCCTTAGACCAGACTGGTCCGAGGCTTAGCCCGGGCGATTGCCCCGGCCGCCGCCGTATCAGCCGTAGTAGCCATAGCCCTGGTGACGATAGCCGCGGCGTCCGTCGCGAACGTCACGGGCGATCCGCTGCTCGAGGCGCGCAATGCGCATCTCGACATCGTAGCGTTCGCGCGGGTGGAGACCGTTGCGGGACTGCACGCGAAGACGGCGCTCGAGGTTGCGGGCATCCTGGCGCAGACGCTGCGCTTCGTTGCGCGTGATCGCACGCCGCTCGCGAAGCATGTGGATGTCACGCTGCAGGCGGTCGACCCGAAACTGCAGGCTACGCACCTGCGCATACTGGTTCTGGTAGCCGTAGCCCGGGGGCTGATAGCCGTAGCCCGGGGGCGCCCACTGTGCCGCCGACGGGCTCGCGAACGCGAGAGCCGAAGCAGCGGCTGCAATCGAGATCATTACCTTACGCATCTTAGCTCTCCTTTTGAGCAATCAATGCGTTACTTATGCACGAGTTGCACTGTTCCGATGCTGAACATGGCCGTTATCATATGTTCACTCAGGTAAACGCGTTAAGTATTTGAGCAAGATCAGTTCTTGATCTTCCAGCCACTTTTCAGGAGCAGGTGACAGGCCACCCATAGCGCGATGTTGAGCAGCAGCAGGCCGACTGCGCCGACGGCAATCGGCGAATCGCTGATCCCGGTGAAGCCGTAGCGAAAGCCTGAGATGACATAGAAGAACGGGTTGGCGTGACTGATCGCGCGGAACGTCGGCGACAATTGCTCGACCGAGTAAAAGGTGCCCGACAACAGTGACAAAGGCGTCACCAGGAAGTTGCTCACGACCGCCGCATGGTCGAACTTCTCGGCCCAGATCGAGGTCAGTACGCCAAGCAGCGCAAGCATCAGCGAGCCCATCAGCCCGAACCACAACACCCACAGCAGATTGTCCGGCATGACCGATACGCCGGGCCACAGCAGCATTGCCAGCCATACCGCACCGCCGACCAGGAAGGCGCGGGTGACGGCCGCCATGACGAGGCCGGTGATCAGCTCACCGGTCGACAGCGGCGGCATCAGATAATCGACGATCGTGCCCTGGATCTTGCCGACCAATAGTGAAAAGCTCGAATTGGCGAAGGCGTTCTGGATCATCGCCATGACGATCAGACCGGGCGCGATGAAATCAGTGAAGCCGATGCCCATCACCATGCGCCCACCGGCGCCGAGCGCGACGGTAAAGATCGCCAGGTACAGCAAGGTGGTGATCGCCGGCGCCCACACCGTCTGCATGTGGACCTTGAAGAACCGCCGCACTTCCTTGATATAGAGGGTCTTCAGCCCGCCCCAATTAACGCCGCTCAACGCCGGTTCGCCAGGTGCGTTGCGCATCCACAGCGGATTGGGCGGGTTGGGCTGGTTGTTCACCGGGCAGTCGCCTATCGGCTGGCGGGCAGCGCCGCAAGCGGTGGAGCGGCGGCAAGAGTTGGCCGCAGTGGTTTGGCCGAAGTATTTTGGAGAGACGAGAAGCATGTCCTGGACCGACGAGCGCATCGACCGCCTGAAAGCGATGTGGACCGAGGGCTCGACCGCAAGCCAGATCGCGGACGAGCTTGGCGGAGTCAGCCGTAACGCGGTGATCGGCAAGGCGCATCGTCTCGGCCTCGAGCCGCGTCCGTCGCCGGTGAAGCCCGGTGAGGACAAGGACAAGAAGCCGGCAGCCGGTGCTGCTGCAGCCGCTCCGGTCCCGTCCGCACCGTCGGCAGCGCCAGCGACGCCGGCAGCGACGCGGCCCGAACGCGAGCCGGCAACGCGCGCCTCGGCTCCAAGCTCGCCCGAGCCCGAGAGCCCGGAGCCGCCGGCTCCGAGGGCGGCGCCGACGCCGCAGCGCGTGATGGGAGACAATATCCAGTACCGTTCGGTCGGTCCCGGCGGGTTCATCCGCCAGGGTCCGGGCGAGGCGCAGGCGCCGATCCCGCCCGCTCCGCCGCGGCGGCTGGTCCCGGCCAAGCCGAGCCCCGAGGTTGCCGACAAGACCGGCCTGCTCGAGCTTAACGACCGGATCTGCAAATGGCCGCTCGGCCATCCCGGCGAGCCCGACTTCCACTTTTGCGGCCAGGCATCGAACCCGGGCTTTCCCTATTGCGTCCAGCATTGCGGGGTCGCCTACCAGGCGCAGCT
>JASLBJ010000176.1 GCA_030146725.1 Sphingomicrobium sp.
GCCGGCGCGCTGATCGTCAGGGACGACGATGGCGGCGCCCGCTACGCTCCGGCGAGCGAGGACCTTCGCCGGCGGATCGACGATACCGAGGCACTTTACGCGCTCAAGCCCGACGCGGTGCGCCGGATGATCGTGCTCGCACCGCGAAGCGACCTGTCGGCCTTCGCCGACTCGTTCAGATTCAGGAAAGACTGATGGCCGGATCCGGAGAAACCGATGGCTGAGACGTTCCCAGCGGCAGTCTACATCCTGTGCTTTCTGACGAGCAGCGCCTGCGCCTTTCTGCTCGGCCGCAATTATCTGCGAACCGCCGCGCGCCTGCTGCTGTGGAGCGCGCTCTGCTTCGCCTTGCTCGCGGCCAACAATCTCGTCGTCGTGGTCGACCTCCTGATCCTGCCCGCGATCGATCTGCGGGTGCTGCGCCTGCTGTTCTCGCTCTCGGCCGTCATTGTCCTGCTGTTCGGCTTCATCTGGGATTCGGACCAATGATATGCTGCCATTGATATGCTGAATACCTTTCTCTCCGGCGCGGTCGTGCTCGGCTTCTGGGCTGCGGGACTGTTCTTCCTGCGCGCCTGGCGCAATACGAGCGACGAACTGTTCCTCGCCTTCACCGCCGCCTTCTGGCTGCTCGGCCTGACCCAGGCGCTGCTTGCTTTCTCAACCGCCACGGTGGAAGAGCGCAGCTGGCTCTATCTGCTCCGCCTAAGCGCGTTCGTGATCATCCTAGTCGCGATCTGGCGGAAGAACCGCAGCGCGCTGCGCTAAGGTGAGCGGGACGCCATGCACCGCCTGTTCGTCGCCATCCGCCCGCCGGAGCCGGTCCGCGACCTGCTGATCGACGCGATGGAGGACTCGCCCGCGCTCGGCTGGGTCGGCGACGACAATCTCCATCTGACGTTGCGGTTCATCGGCGAGGTCGAACGGCCGCTCGCCAACGATCTCGCGGCCGCGCTCGGGCGGGTCCGCTCCTCCCGGTTCGAGCTGAGCATAGCGGGCGTCGGCACCTTTGATCGCCGCAACGGCGGTGCGCTGTGGGCGGGCGTTGCGCCGCGCGAGCCGGTCGTGGCCCTCGCCGGCCGGATCGAGCGCGCGCTGGTCACTGCCGGGCTCGAGCCCGAGCGCCGCGCGTTTCACCCGCATATTACGCTTGCTCGCTACAGGCGTTCGGGCGCGGCCGCGGTGCACCCGTTCCTCGAGCGCAATCGCGCCCTCGCCTCGCCTGCCTTCCCCGTCACCCATGCGATCCTGTACGAAAGCCACCTGTCGCGTCACGGTGCGATTTACGAGCCGGTCGCCGAGCTCCCGTTGACCTGACCGGCGCGGGGGAAACCCCGTGCCGGAACTCGCGGGCGCGATGGTTGCGGCGCGCCCCGGCGGGTGCTACTCCCTCGCTTCCGCGGGGACTCCCGTCGGATCCGTGCCGCGCCCGTGCAAGGCGCGCGGCTTCACAGGTTGACGCTGCATGACGCCACAAAACGCCCGCCGCCCGCTCTTTTCAGAGCAGCGGGGCGTTTCCCTCGTGAATATTCGCGGGATGGCGCGCGCAGCAGAGGCACTTACGACAACTTGTCCTATCGCCAGCGGCCCAGCGCCGCGGGCGCGGGCTCCAATCACCGCGCGCGGCCGGCTCAACCGGCTTGCACCGCGCGCCCGGAGAATTTTCAATGTCCATGCGCATGATGATCGACGCGCGCCACCCGGAAGAGACCCGGGTAGCAGTCGCCAAAGGTAACCGGATCGAGGAGTTCGACTTCGAATCCGCCGAGCACAAGCAGCTCAAAGGCAATATCTATCTAGCCAAGGTCACTCGTGTCGAACCGTCGCTCCAGGCGGCGTTCATCGACTATGGCGGCAATCGCCACGGCTTCCTCGCCTTCAGCGAAATTCACCCCGATTATTACCAGATTCCGAAGGCCGACCGCGAAGCCCTGCTGCGCGAAGAGGCCGAGCATGCTGCCGAGGAAGAGCGGCTGCGTTCCGCCGAATATGATGACGATCATGCCGCGGACGCGCGCGGCGACGACGGCTCGGACGACAATGGTTCGGACGAGGACGGCGACGAGTCGGATCTCGACTTGGAAGAATCCGACGAGGAGGGCACGCCCGAGCCGGTCGAGACCGGCACCGGCTCGAGCCGCTCGCCAGTCGACGAGACCGCTGCCGACGAGCTTCGCCGCAAGCGCGAGAACCTGCGCCGCCGCTACAAGATCCAGGACGTGATCCAGCGCCGCCAGGTGCTGCTGGTCCAGGTCGTCAAGGAGGAGCGCGGCAACAAGGGCGCCGCGCTGACCACCTATCTCAGCCTTGCCGGCCGCTATTGCGTGCTGATGCCGAACACCAGCCATGGCGGCGGGATCAGCCGCAAGATCTCCAACGGCGCCGACCGCAAGCGCCTGAAGTCGATCATGGCCGACCTCAACCTGCCCAAGACCATGGGCCTGATCGTGCGCACCGCCGGCCTGTCCCGCACCAAGGTCGAGATCAAGCGCGACTTCGACTATCTCGCCCGCCTGTGGGACGAGATCCGCGAGACCACGCTCGGTAGCTCGGCGCCGGCACTGATCTACCGCGACAGCGACCTCATCAAACGCGCGATCCGCGACCTCTATCATCGCGAGATCGAGGAAGTGATCGTCGAAGGCGAGGACGGCTACCGGGCAGCGCGCGGCTTCATGAAGCTGCTGATGCCGAGCCATGTGCGCCGCGTGAACCTGCACAGCGAAGCCACGCCCTTGTTCCAGCGCTACGGCGTCGAGGACCAGTTGTCGGCAATGTACCAGCCGATCGTCCAGCTGAAATCGGGCGGCTATCTGGTCATCAACCCGACCGAGGCTTTGGTGTCGATCGACATCAACTCCGGCCGTTCGACGCGCGAACATAATATCGAGCAGACCGCCTTCGCCACAAACCTGGAGGCCGCGGCCGAAATCGCCCGCCAGTTGCGGCTGCGCGACATTGCCGGGCTGGTCGTCATCGACTTGAGCGACATGGAACAGTCCGGCCACGTCCGGAAGGTCGAGAAGGCGATGAAGGAAGCGCTCAAGAACGACCGCGCGCGGATCCAGGTCGGCCGCATCTCGAGCTTCGGCCTGATGGAGATGAGCCGCCAGCGGCTGCGCACCGG
>JASLBJ010000057.1 GCA_030146725.1 Sphingomicrobium sp.
CGACCCTCGCCGAGGCATGGGCGGCGGCGCTCGCCTGCGACAGCGTCTCGGCATTCGGCGGGATCGTCGCCGCCAACCGCCCGCTCGACGCTGCCACCGCCGAGGCGATCGCGGCGATCTTCACCGAAGTCGTCGTCGCCCCCGATGCCGATGAGGACGCGCAGGCGATCTTCGCCCGCAAGAAGAACCTCCGCCTGCTGCTCACCGGCCCGCTGCCCGACCCCGCACGCGGCGGCCAGTCACTCGCCGTGATCGGCGGCGGGCTGCTGGTGCAGGACCGCGACAACGGCCGGCTCACCCCGGACCAGCTCCGCTGCGTCACCAGGCGCCAGCCCAGCTCCCGCGAACTCGCCGACTGCCTGTTCGCCTGGACCGTCGCCAAGCACGTCAAGTCGAACGCGATCGTCTACGCCAAAGACGGCGCAACCGCGGGCATCGGCGCCGGCCAGATGAACCGCCGCGACTCAGCCCGGATCGCCGCGGTGAAGGCCGGCGAGGCAGCCGAGACGATGGGCTGGCCAGCACCCCGCACGGTCGGCTCGGCAGTCGCCTCGGACGCCTTTTTCCCGTTCGCCGACGGCCTGCTGTCGGCCGCCGAAGCCGGCGCCACCGCAGTGATCCAGCCCGGCGGCTCGATCCGCGACGAGGAAGTCATCGCGGCGGCCGACGAGGCGGGCCTTGCAATGCTGTTCACAGGGATGAGGCATTTTAGACATTGAGCCGCCAAGCGCAGCGCCGCCGACGCAAATTGCGTCGCCGAAGCAGCGCGAAGAGCCGGCGAAATGCGGACGGCCTGCGCGGCGAGTAGCCGTGACAGGACCGACGGCGCGGATTTATTCCGCGTCGTCAACCGCCCGCCGACCACCTCGGCGCCCGCCCCCCAACGCTACGGAGCCCCCGGACTCTCCGAAGGCGCCGGAACCCGCAGCTCATCGATATCCTTTTTCCGCATCCGGAACAGCTCGCGGTCCTCGGGCCCGAACCCCTTGGTCCACAGCACCGCGCCGAATGCGACCAGGATCGCCGGCATTCCGACCAGCAACGCGACCCACTCGGGCAGCAACAGCGCTATCTGTCCGACCGCCACGGCAGCCGCGGCCGCCCACAGCAACGGCCAGCGCCACCCCGACACCGGCCCGCCGAGGATAGTCCGCAACAGCCGCGACTTGGTCACCGCCGCGAAGGCCAGCGCCAGCAACAGCGCGATCGCCGGCGCGGTCGCCTGCCACTCGACCGGCAGTTCGAACCGCCGCATGATCAGGATCAGCGCCACCGCCAGCGCCGCCTCGAGTCCGATCATCGCCAGGCTCAGCCACATGTTGCGGTGCCGTGCGACATAGATCAGCGCGGCTTCACTGACCGCCGCCATCGCCGCCACGACTTCGGCCGCGAGCAGGAACGCAAGCGCCGCGGTGCCGGCCACGAACACCGGCCCGACCAGTCCCATCACCCCTTCGCCCGGAATTCCGAGCGCAAGCGCGACCCCCATCTGCGCACCGATTACCCAGAAGCCGACCTGCCGCACCTGCCGCGCGACCGCCTGGCGATCCCCGGCCTCGAGATTGCGCGCGATCACCGGCCCGAGGATCGGGTCGAAGCTGCTCTTGAGCTTGGACGGCAGCGAGGCGACGTTCTGCGCGACATAGTAGATGCCGACCACCGCGGGCGAGAAGAACAATCCGAGCACCGCGATATCGACCCGGCGCGATCCCCATTCGACCGCGTCCGCGGCCGCCAGCGGAATGTTGCGGCGCGCCATCCGCCCAAGCTCGCGCGGCGCCGGCTTCCACCCGCGCGGGCGCCCATAGCTCTTGAGGAACGGGATCATCGACGCGATCAGCGCACCGATCATCGACAGCGCATAGGCCAGGATCAGCCCGTCGCGCTTGGACACATAGGCGAGCGCGAAGGCGGCGATGCTGATCGTCCACGGCTCGACGATCGCCCGCGCGCGCACGGTCGCGCCGATGTCGTTGCGATAAGCCAGCGCCGACAGCATCACATCGGACCAGGCGAGCGCGATCACCGCGACCGGAAGCAGCCATTCGAGCCCGTGGATCTCCGAGTTCGGGAACATCGCCTGCGGGAAAGTGAACAGCAAAGCCATGCCGATCACCGATCCGATCAGCCCGACCAGCAACGCGTCATAGACGACGCAGACATGCGGCTTGTCCGTCTGCGCAAGCTGCTGCGCGAGCCCGCGCTTCAGCCCGAGCGTCGCAAGCTGCGCCGCGAACTCGACGATCAGCACCGCGTAAGCGAACCGCCCGAGCGCCTCGGCGCCGTACATCCGGCCGGCGATGAACAGGAACGGCAGCCGCGCGGCGAGCCGCAGGACGAAGCCGAAGAAGTTGATCCGCCCGCCCCGGGCAAGCGCGGCGAGGTCCGCTGACGGGGCCGGCGCCTGGGTGCCCGTGGCGCTTGCCGGAGGCTGGTGGGTGTCCCCCGCCCCTTTGGTCAATGCGCCGCGCCCCAATGCGCGCCGGAGCCGACGTCGACATCGAGCGGAACGTCGAGGGTCACCGCCGGCGCCGAGGCCCCGGACATCACCCGCCTGATCACCTCGCCCGCCTCGGCCTCGCGGCCTTCGGGCACCTCGAACACCAGTTCGTCATGGACCTGGAGCAGCATCCGGAC
>JASLBJ010000065.1 GCA_030146725.1 Sphingomicrobium sp.
CATATATGACGCACAGTGTAACCCACCCCACCCCTGCGGACCTCACCATCACGCCGCGCGACCGTCGCTTCGGTCCTGTCGCGAGCGCCAGCCGGCTGTGGCACGGCGGCCGGGTGGAAGCGACGGCAATCTACAATGCCCTGTCAGCGACCTTCCCCCGCGGCGAAGCGTTCTTCGTCGAGAGCGTACGCGCGTTTCGCGACGGTGCCGAGCCGCGGCTGGCGGAGGAGATCAAGGCGTTCACCACGCAGGAGGTGATCCACAGCCGGGAGCATCTCGCCTTCAACCGCCGGGCAGCGGATTCCGGCTACGACCTGTCGAAGCTCGACGCCGACGTCGAGAAGCGGCTTGCGCTGACGACCTCCAGGCCGCCGATCGTCAGCTTGGCGGCGACCATGGCGCTCGAACATTTTACGGCGATCCTTGCCCACGAACTGCTTGCCGACCCTCGCCACCTTGCCGGCGCCGACGAGCAGGCGGCCGAGCTGTGGCGCTGGCACGCGTGCGAGGAGATCGAGCACAAGGGGGTCGCCTACGACACCTGGTCGCACGCGACCAAGGACTGGACTCGGTGGAAGCGCTGGAAGGTCAAGGCGCTGCTCATGCTGCTCGTCACCCGCAATTTCGTCGTCGACCGCACGGTTGGAGCGCTCGAACTGATGCGGCAGGACGGCGTTACCGGTGTTCGCGCCTGGAGCGCCTTGCTGTGGTACGTCTGGGTGCGGCCGGGCATGTTCCGCAAGATTGCCGGCGCCTGGTGCAAGTATTTCCTGCCCGGCTTCCACCCGTGGAACGAGGACGATCGCGAATTGCTGCGCGCCTATGACAGCAGCGCAAGTTCGGCCTTCGCGCAGGTGCCCGCACGCAAGGTCCGCAACGCCGCCTGACCTCGTTAGGCCGCAAGCGCTTCCGCCGCGCCAGCTGCCTCGCCTTGAACGAGCTCCAGTCGCATTAGCCGTGCCGGTGCCTCGCCGCCGCGCGCGCAGCTGGCACGCGGTGCGACGATCCCGAGCGGCTGGAAACCAAGCCTCTCGAGGACCTGCCCCGAAGCTGGATTGTCGAGGAAGTGCGCCCCCTCGAGCCGCTGCAGCCCGAGCGCCTGCGCAATTTCGATCAGTGCCTGCCCGGCTTCCGTCGCGAACCCGCGGCCCCAGTCGGCACGAGCGATCCAGTAGCCAAGCTCCACCGCGCCCGACGGCCGCCGAGCGAGCCCGCATGCGCCGACAAGGCGCGGCGCGCCGGCCGTGCGTTCGAACAACAGCAACGAGGGCAGGGAAGGGTCGCGCGGCGCCGCCAGATAAGCCTCTGCGTCAGCCCGGCGGTATGGCCACGGCGCGATTGCGAGATTGCGGACGATCGCCTGGTCGCTCAGCGTTTCGGCGAGCGCCGAAGCATCCTCGGGCCAGCCTGGCCGAAGCAGCAGGCGTCTGGTGCGGGTGAACATCGCTCTCTCTCCTCCTGTGCGGCGCGCCTTGGCAGAGCCGCGTGACAATCTCGGGAGAAGAGCGAAAAAAAGGGAGAGGAGGGGGCTTCCCTCTTCTCCCTTGGTCCTGATCCTGACGGATCGGGTCCGGGCCGCCCCCTGAAGGGAACGGCTGTCTGGAACCGTTCCTATGCCTGGTTTTCGCCTGCCGGCATTACGAGTACGTACTTGCGGCCAAGCTTGCCGTCGCGGAACGCGACCGCGCCGTCGGTAAGCGCGAACAGAGTATGATCCTTGCCCATGCCGACGCCGGCGCCCGCGTGCCACTTGGTGCCGCGTTGACGGATGATAATGTTGCCAGCGCGTGCCGCCTGGCCGCCGAACAGCTTCACGCCGAGGCGCTTGCTCTCACTGTCGCGGCCGTTGCGGGACGAGCCGCCTGCTTTCTTATGTGCCATTGCCGTTACTTCGCTTTCGTCTTCTTGCGCGCGCCCTTAGCAGCTGCAGCCTCATCTGTCGACTGGGTGCCGGCGTCGCTCTCGTCGCCCTCGGTGGCAGCCTGTGTTGCGCCCGGCTGGTCGACGCGCGGCTCGGCAGGGTTGGCGACCGACTGATCGGTCGGCGCCGGATTGTCCGTCTGGGTCTCGTCGGCAAGCGGCGCGTCCGTGGACTGCCCCGGTGCGGGTGCCGAAGTGCTGGCCGTGGGTCGCGCCTCTTCCTTATGGTCGCCGATCGCGACGATCCGAAGGATCGTGTGCTGCTGGCGATGACCCTTCTTGCGCCGGTAATTGTGGCGGCGACGCTTCTTGAACACCACTACCTTGTCGGCCTTGGCCTGGGCGATGATCTCGGCACCGACGATCAGGCCCTCGACCGACTGCAGCTCGGAGCCGTTACCGGCCAGCAGCACGTCGGTGATGCTGATCCGCTGCCCGGCATCGCCGTCCAGCTTCTCGACGGCGATCTTGTCTCCCGGGGCAACGCGGTACTGCTTGCCGCCGGTGCGCACGACTGCGAACATGGCTAATCTCTTTTCGTGTCTGAACGGTTTCCGCGCGTCCATCAGCGCCTGAACACAAGGCCCGCGCGGAAAGTGCGCCGACTATGGCAGCGACGCCAGCCTGTCAACCGCAGCGGGCCATCGATCCGACGTGCGCTGCATCCTTGGGGGCTAGTGCCGGTGCTCGGGCTTCAACTGATAGCGCCCCTCGCCGAAGCCCTTGAACAAGGTATCGATCGCAGGATGATCGACCGGCTCGTCGCTGTCATCGGGCACCAAGTTCTGCTGGCTGACATAAGCCACGTAGCTGGTCTCGGCGTTTTCCGCGAGCAAATGATAGAATGGCTGGTCCTTGGACGGGCGGATCGCTTCCGGGATCGCCTCGTACCATTCCTCGCTGTTGGCGAATTCCGGATCCACGTCGAAGATCACGCCACGAAAGTCGAGCAGCCGGTGGCGCACGACCTCGCCGATCGTGAAGCGCGCCTGCGGGACCAGGGGAAAACGGACGGGCATGGAATGGGAACGTTCGGGAGTGGACATGGCTGCAATCTAGTGGCTGCGGCAGGCTAGGCAAGCCGCAGCCTCGCTGCTAAGCGCCCGATCCGACCAAAGCCGGTATCCAGCCCGGCATCGCCCTTGCCTTGCGGAGAGGTGGCTGAGTGGTCGAAAGCACCGCACTCGAAATGCGGCGTGCCCGCGAGGGTACCGTGGGTTCGAATCCCACCCTCTCCGCCAC
>JASLBJ010000138.1 GCA_030146725.1 Sphingomicrobium sp.
CGGCCGCGGCGGACCAAGTTGACGATCGCCAGCAGGATGATCGCTCCAAGCAGCGAGACCAGAAGGCTCGAGATCGAGAAGTCGCCCGAGGTGATCGACCCGCCGCCGATTAGCGGAGCAAGGACCAGCCCGCCGAGGATCGCACCGACGATGCCGACGACCACGTTCATCAGGATACCCTGCTGTGCGTCGGTCTTCATGACGATGCTCGCAAGCCAGCCAAGAATGCCGCCGACGATGATGATGATAATCCAGTTCAGCATTCGTTCCCTCCTGTTCGTAGGCGAACCGGGCATGCCCGGCGCACCTTTGCGAACACTGTACGCGTAATGCTCGCGACTTGTTCCGGATACGAACCGGGAAATGCTCGACGGGACGAGCGATAATGCCGTCCAAAGGCGCGCAAATCCGGGCTTCGGTAGAGGTCCGTAACTTTTATCGGAGGGTCAGAAGCGCTGCTGGCGCTCGTATACTCCGCGGTAATGCTTGATCCTGGTGACCCTGAGGCCCGCCATTCCGCTGCGGTCGACCGCACGCTGCCAACTGGTGAATTCCTCGAGGCTGAGCGTGTAGCGCTGGCACGCTTCGTCGACCGTCAGCAGGCCGCCCGCAACGGCAGCGACGACCTCGGCCTTGCGGCGCACCACCCAGCGGCTGGTCTCGGGCGCGGGCAGGCTGTCGAGCGTGAGCGATTCGCCGAGCGGACCGATCACCTGCGCGGGCCGAAACTTCTGGTTTTCGAGCATTGCTGTCAGACCTCACATACTCGTTGCTGTTGTCATCGCGTTACTGCCCGGCCGTTGAAGATAGTCTGAAACGCGCTGGTTAACCTTCGACTTACCGCCAACCTGGGCGGCGGCGTCCAGTCCCCACCTAGCGCCAAGGCATGAACTTGCGGTAAAGACGCGCCATGCCCGTCAGCTTCGACCTCGACCGCCCTGCCGGCGAAGCGCGCATCGTCGTCGCCATGTCCGGCGGCGTCGACAGCTCGGTCGTCGCCGCGCTCGCCGCTCGAACCGGTGCCGAAACGATCGGCGTTACGCTCCAGCTCTACGATCATGGCGAGGCGGTGAAGCGCACCGGAAGCTGCTGCGCCGGACAGGACATCTATGATGCTCGCACCGTAACCGAGCGGCTCGGAATCGCCCATTACGTGCTCGATTACGAAAGCCGTTTCCGGACAGGCGTGATCGACCGCTTCGCCGACGACTATGCCGCCGGGCGCACCCCGGTCCCCTGCTCGCTGTGCAACCAGGGGGTCAAGTTTACCGACCTCATCGCCTTCGCGCGCGAGCTTGGCGCCGATTGCCTGGCGACCGGCCATTATGTCCGCCGCCTCGCAGGACCGCTCGCGACCGAGCTGCACATGGGTGCCGATCCGGGCCGCGACCAAAGCTATTTCCTCTACGGTACCACCAGCGACCAGCTCGACTTCCTCCGCTTCCCCCTGGGCGGCCTGCCCAAGAGCGAGGTCCGGCGGATCGCGGCCGAGGTCGGGCTTGGGGTCGCGGCAAAGCCCGATAGCCAGGACATCTGCTTCGTTCCCGACGGCGACTATGCCGGGCTGGTCAAGCGGCTCCGCCCTGAAACTGCGGCGCCGGGCGATATCGTCGATCTCGGCGGGCGCGTGCTCGGCCAGCACCGCGGAGTGGTCCATTTCACCATCGGCCAGCGCCGCGGGATCAACATCGGCGGAAGCCCCGAGCCGCTCTACGTCGTGCGCATCGAGCCCGACAGCCGGCGGGTGGTCGTCGGGCCTCGGCGCGCGCTCGCGGTCGCGGCGGTTCGCGTGGACGACTGGAACTGGCTTGCCGAGGATCAGGTCGAGATGGCGGTTAAGGTGCGCTCACTGGCGCAGCCGGCAGCGGCGCGCAGGGACGGCGACTGGCTGGTGTTCGACACGCCCGAATATGGGGTCGCGCCCGGCCAGTCGGCGGTTGCTTACGCCGGATCGCGCGTGCTTGGCGGGGGCTGGATCGCCGAGACCGTCACCGCGTCGTTCGCCGAAGCCCTGCCCGTCGCCGCCAGCGCGTAGATCGAAACGCCGTCTAGAGCTGGAACGTGCCGACGATCACCGTCGTGCACTGACCGCCGAGGATCACGCGGTCGCCGGCGAGCCGGCAGTGGAGCAGCCCGCTGCGCCTACTCGCCTGAAGCGCAGTGAAACTCTCCCGTCCAAGCCGCGGCGCCCAGAATGGCACCAGCGCGGCATGCGCCGAGCCGGTCACCGGATCCTCCGGGATCCCGTGATAGGCTGCGAACACGCGGCTGGCGATTGCCTGCTCGTCGCCCGGAGCCGTCACCGTCACCAGCTGGTCGAGCGTCGCGAGCGCCGCGAAATCGGGACGCACCGCGCGCACGGCCGACTCGTCCTTGAGCAGGACGATGGCATTGCCGTTGCCGCCCCGGCTGAGGAACGTCTGGCCGCTCACTCCGAGTGCTTGCGCAAGCTCGGGCAGTTCGCCGGGCTCGACTGCAAAGGCGGGCAGGTCAAGCTCGAGCAGGTCGCCGTTGCGGCTGACGGTCAGCACGCCCGAGCGCGTCGCGAAGCGCAGTTGCCTGCCGCTCATCAGCACATGGCCCGTTGCAAGCGTCGCATGGCCGCACAGGTCGACCTCGACCGTCGGCGTGAACCAGCGCAGGTCGTAGTCCGCCTCGCCGCCGTCCGACGGCACCGCAAAGGCGGTTTCGCTGAGATTGTTCTCAGCGGCGATTGCCTGCAGCAGCGCATCGTCGGGCCAGCGGTCGAGCGGCATCACCGCAGCCGGATTGCCGGTCAGCGGCCGAGTGGCGAACGCGTCGACCTGAAAAAAGGGAATGCTGGTCATGTGGCCCTCTCGGTCAGCTTGGACGGTAGCATGGTCTCGCGGTCGACATGGCCCTCCGGGTCGAGGTGGATGAGGAACTCGGTACCGGGGAAGCGCCGCTGAAGCGCCTCCTCGACGGGATCGATCCGGTCGTGGGCCTCGCGAACCGTCCACTCCGCCGGCACCCATACGTGGAACTGGGCGAACTGGTGGGTCCCGCTCTTGCGCGTGCGCAGGTCGTGCAAACCGCCAAGCTCGGGATATTCGGCCGCGGCGGCAAGGAAGCGCGCGCGCTCGGCTTCGGGCCATTCCTTGTCCATCAGTTGATTGACCGACTGACTGGAAGCGCGCCACGCGCCGAACAGCAGCCAGGCGGCGATGAGCAGGCCGAACACCGCGTCCGCGCCGGCAATGCCCGCTGCCTGGTCGAGCAGCAGCGCCGCGATCACGGCGAAGTTGAGCAACAGGTCCGACTGGTAGTGGATGCGGTCGGTGCGGATCGCAACCGAGCCGGTGCGCGCGATGACTCGGGCCTGGTAGCTGATCAGCAACAGCGTCGCGACGATCGCGGTCAGCGAAACGCCGATCCCAAGCTCCAGGCCCGTCGTCTCGCCGCCGTCGATCAGTCGCCGCACCGCTTGCCACCCGATGAAAATCGCCGACACGGTGATCAGAACCACCTGGCCGAGCGCCACCAGAGCCTCCGCCTTGCCGTGGCCGAAGCGGTGGTCGTCGTCGGCCGGAAGCGCGGCGATGCGCACGCCAGCCAGTGTCGCGATGCTGGCGATGAGGTCGAGCGCGGTGTCGGCGAGCGAGCCGAGCATAGCGGTCGATCCGGTGACCGCCGCGGCCCACGCCTTTGCGCTCAGCAGCAAAATTGCGACCGTCACACTCGCGAGGGCTGCACGAGTCGTCAGGCTTGCCCGCTCCTCCTCGATCGAGCGCATCATGGGCGGGAGCCGATCATGGGTAGAGCAGGCCCTCGCTCCAGCTATCGGCGTGTCGCGTGAACAGCCGCCGCTCATGGAGACGGTGCGGCCGGTCGCTCCAGAACTCGATCCGCTCGGGGACCAGGCGGAAGCCCGACCAGCGCGGCGGGCGCGGCACGTCCTGGCCGTCGAATCGCGCCTGCGCTTGCTCGAAGCGGCGCTCGAAGGTGGTGCGGCTGTCGAGCGGCTGCGACTGATCGGAAGCCCATGACCCGATGCGCGATTCGCGTCCCCGCGCGGCGAAATACGCGTCGGCGTCGCTGTCCTCGACGACTTCGACCGGCCCTTCGGCGCGAACCTGGCGGCGCAGCGACTTCCAGTGGATCGCAAGCGCCCCGTAGGGATTGGCGATCAGTTCGCGCCCCTTGCGGCTGTCGAGGTGCGTGAAGAACGCGAATCCCGCTGGACCGGCGCGGCGCAGAAGCACCATGCGCACGGAGGGGCGGCCCGCAGAGTCAGCGGACGCAAAGGCCATCGCATCAGGATCGTTGATCTCGCTGGTGCGCGCTTGGCCGAGCCATTCATCGAACAGGGCAAAGGGGTCTGTCATAGCCCTCCCCGTCTAGGCTTGGCTC
This sequence comes from Sphingomicrobium sp., assembly GCA_030146725.1. Lineage (GTDB taxonomy): Bacteria > Pseudomonadota > Alphaproteobacteria > Sphingomonadales > Sphingomonadaceae > Sphingomicrobium. The sequence goes on from JASLBJ010000138.1 coordinate 4,372, forward strand.
CGGGCGGGCTGCAACCCATCTGGAATCCTGTCCGACTATTGGGCAAGGGACGCGAATGGATTTGTACCAGAGGCTCGGGATCAAGCGCGGCGCGAGCGAGGCGGAGATCAAGAAGGCGTATCGGAGCCTCGCCAAGCAGCTTCATCCGGACCGCAATCGCGACAATCCGAAGGCGGCAGAGCGCTTCGCAAACATCACGTCGGCATACGACCTGCTGTCCGACGCCGACAAGCGCGCGCGCTACGACCGCGGCGAGATCGACGAGCAGGGCAATCCCAAGAGTCCGTTCGGCGGCTTCGGTAGCGGCGGCGGCGGCGCGGCGCCCGGTGGCGGACCGGGTCCTGGCCAAGGCGGGTTCGAAGGCTTCCCGGGCGGCGAGACGGCCGATCTCAGCGATTTGTTCGAGGGGCTGTTCGGTGCCGGCGGAGCTGGACGCCGTCCGGGTGGTGCAGGCGCCGGCGGGTTCCGGCAGCGCGTGCGCCCCGAAAAGGGCGCGGACGTGCCCTACCGGCTGCGCGTCGGGTTCATCGACGCCGCTTTGCTTGCGCCGCAGCGGATCACGCTGGCCGATGGCAAGACCATCGATGTTAAGCTGCCCAAGGGACTCGAGGAGGGCACGCGCATCCGGTTGGCGGGCAAGGGCCAGCCGGGTCCCGCCGGTGCGGGCGATGCGATCGTCACCTTGTCGATTGCGCCGCACCCGTTCTTCACCCGTGACGGCGACAGCATCCGGCTGACCCTGCCGGTGACGCTCAAGGAAGCGGTGCTGGGCGCGCGGATCAAGGTGCCGACGCCCGACGGCGCGGTCATGCTGACCATCCCCAAGGGCACCAGCTCGGGCCGGGTGTTCCGCCTCAAGGAGCGCGGCTTTTCGGCCAAGGAGGGCGGTCGCGGCGACCAGCTGATTACGGTCCAGGTCGACCTCCCCTCGGGCAATTCCGAACTGGAGGCGTTCGCAACCCGCTGGGAAGGGGGAGGCAACCCGCGCGCTTCGCTCGGAGTTTAGCCCCTTCACTCATGCTGGATATCTCACCCCAATCGCCGGAAGCCCGGCGCAAGCGACTGGCGGCGATGAAGGCCGCCTTCGGGCACAAGGTCGCCGCCAAGCTCAAGCCTGGCGCCGCGCCGTTCGAGGTGATCAAACGGGTCCTGATCGGAGTCTATAACGACGGCTTCATCCATGCCGGCAATCTTGCCTTTCTGGCGCTGATGGCCCTGTTCCCGTTCTTCATCTGCGCCGCGGCGCTGGCGAGCCTGTTCGGCCAGAGCGAGGAGAGCGCGCAGACGGTTGCGACCATCCTTTCGCAGCTGCCGGGCGATGTCGCGACGACGTTGCGCGAGCCGATTCAGGAGGTGCTGACCGCGCGGACCGGGCCCTTGTTGTGGCTTGGCGGGCTGGTCGGATTGTGGACCGCGGGCAGCTTCATCGAGACGATCCGCGACATCCTGCGCCGCGCCTATGGGGTGAAATACTCTGCGCCCTTTTGGGAATATCGGCTGATCTCGATCGCGATGATCGTGTGCGCGGTAATCCTGATGCTGATCGCTTTGGCGGCAACGGTTTTGCTGCGGTCGGTGCAGGTGGCGGTCGAGGCGTGGTTACCGTTCTCCGAGGATGTCGCGGACCTGATCGGGGTTTATCGCGTGATACCCGGAGCCGCGCTGTTCGGGACGATCTACGCAATCTTCTACGCGCTGACGCCGTCCCGCTACCGGGGAAAGGGCTGCCGCAAATGGCCCGGAGCGCTGCTGATCACCAGCTGGTGGCTGGCGACGGTCGAGCTGTTGCCGCCCGCTATCGGACTGCTTGGCGGTTACGACAAGACCTACGGCAGCCTCGCCGGCGTCATGGTCGTGCTGATCTTTTTCTTCATGGTCGGGCTCGGCGTCGTGATGGGGGCCGAGCTCAACGCCGCGCTGGCGGAAGGCGGCGACAGCGCGCTAAAGGGCGAGGTCTACACCGGGCCGTTCAAGGACGAACTCAAGGTCGAGGAGCCGCTGCCGGATGAGCAAGCCTCGCCCGAGCTGGTGACGGGGGAACAGTTATGACCGGATTGATGGCGGGCAAGCGCGGGCTGATCATGGGCCTGGCCAATGATCGCAGCCTGGCTTGGGGGATCGCTCAGGCGCTTGGGCGCGAAGGCGCTGAGCTGGCGTTTTCCTATCAGGGCGAAGCGCTCGAAAAGCGGGTGCGGCCGCTTGCGGCGCAGGTCGGGTCCGATTTTCTGGTCGATTGTGACGTGTCCGACATGGCGGCGCTCGACGCGACGTTCGCCGCGCTACAGGAGCGCTGGGGCGGGCTCGACTTCCTCGTCCATGCGATCGGCTATTCCGACAAGAACGAACTCCGTGGCAAGTTCGTCGACACCGGGCTCGACAATTTCCTGATGACCATGAACATTTCGGTCTACAGTTTCGTCGCGGTGGCGCAGCGTGCGCGGGCGATGATGAAGCCGGGCGGATCGATGCTTACCCTGAGCTATTACGGCGCGGAAAAGGTCATCCCGCACTACAATGTGATGGGGGTTGCCAAGGCGGCGCTCGAGACCTCGGTCAAATATCTGGCGATGGACCTCGGGCCCGAGGGCATCCGGGTCAATGCCGTGTCGGCGGGGCCGATCAAGACGCTTGCGGCAAGCGGGATCGGCGACTTCCGCTACATCCTCAAGTGGAACGAGTATAACTCGCCGCTCCGCCGCAACGTGACGATCGACGACGTCGGCGGCGCGGGGCTGTACCTGCTTAGCGACCTGGCTTCGGGGGTTACCGGGGAAATCCACCATGTCGATGCCGGCTACAATGTGGTCGGAATGAAGGCCGAAGACGCACCGGATATCGCGACCGTCTGATCGTGGCACGCCGCTCGAGGATGCCACGGAATTTGGCGAACTACTGGAAGATGGAGGCGGCCAACGTCGTCATCGTCCCCGCCATCGCTTTGTCATTCGGCTTTCCCCAAAACGGCCTCGAGGCGGGTGCGCTTGGCCTCTCAATCGCGGCGAGCGCGGGATCCCTGGTCGTCGGAGCGGCCTACTGGCGCGGCGTCGACCGACGGGTGCGATCCGAGGACCGTGGCGCGTCGGCCCAGGCGCTCCGTCTCGCGGACGTCCTGGAGTTGCCGTTGCTTGCCGTCAGCGCTGCGGCCATCGCGGCCACGCTGGCAGGCCTGGTGATGCTTGGCTGGACCGCGGCATTGAGTGCGGCGACGGTGCTGACGCTTCTCGCAGTGCTCGAATATGTGAACTACTATCGCCGCCAGTTGCAGCACTTCGACAATGCCGCGGATTTCAGGCGGTTGCTCTCAGGCAAGGGCTTCAGGACGTCGCACATGGCGCGTGATCTTGGGGCGTATCGTCTTGGACGAACGAGCACGTTGCCGAGCTGAAGCGCACTCTTCGCCGTGCCGAGCGGCCGCTCAAGACGGATCAGCCTCCGAAGGGGTCCCGGACGAGGATGGTGTCCTCCCGCTCGGGCGAGGTGCTGACCAGCGCGACCGGACAGCGGATCAGCTCTTCCACGCGGCGGACGTACTTGATGGCCTGCGCCGGCAGATCGGCCCAGCTTCGCGCGCCGCGAGTCGAGGCGGACCACCCTTCGACGTCCTCGTAGACGGGCTCGACGCGGTTCTGGTCGGCGGAGTGCGGCGGCAGATAGTCGAAGGCACGGCCGTCGATTTGGTAGCCGGTGCAGATGCGGACCGTGTCGAAGCCGTCGAGCACGTCGAGCTTGGTCAAGGCGATGCCTGTCACTCCGGACACCGCGACGGCCTGGCGCACCAGCACCGCGTCGAACCAGCCGCAGCGGCGGCGGCGGCCAGTGACCGTCCCGAACTCATGGCCGCGCTCGCCAAGCTGCTGGCCGGTCTCGTTGCGCAGTTCGGTCGGGAACGGGCCGGAACCGACCCGCGTGGTGTAAGCCTTGACGATGCCAAGCACGAAGCCGGCGCCGGATGGACCGATGCCGCTTCCGGCGCCTGTCGTTCCGGCGACGGTGTTGGACGAGGTCACGAACGGATAGGTGCCGTGGTCGACATCGAGCAGCACGCCCTGCGCGCCTTCGAACAGGATTCGCTTGCCGCCACGCAGCGCCTTGTCGAGATCGCGCCACACCGGGCGGGCGAAGGGCAGGACGAACCCGGCGATCGCGGCAAGGTCGGCGCGAAGACGCTCGCGGTCGACCGGCGGCTCGCCAAAGCCTGCGCGCAGCGCATCGTGGTGCGCGCACAGGCGGTCGAGTTGGGGGTCGAGCTCGGACAAATGGGCAAGGTCGCACAGGCGAATCGCGCGGCGGCCGACCTTGTCCTCATAGGCCGGGCCGATGCCCCGGCGGGTGGTGCCGATCTTGCCTGCCCCTGACGCATCCTCGCGCAGTGCATCGAGATCGCGGTGGATCGGCAGGATCAGCGGGCAGGTCTCCGCGATCATCAGCACGTCGGGCGTAACAGTGACGCCTTGCTGCCCGAGACGCTCGACTTCGGCCTCGAGCGCCCACGGGTCGAGCACCACGCCATTGCCGATCACCGAGGGCGTGCCGCGGACGATCCCCGACGGCAGCAGGGACAGCTTGTAGGTCTGGTCTCCGACGACCAGCGTGTGACCGGCATTGTGGCCGCCCTGGAAGCGGACGACCATGTCGGCCCGGCTTGCGAGCCAGTCGACGATCTTGCCCTTGCCCTCGTCGCCCCATTGCGCGCCGATGACGGTTACGTTGCCCAAGTCTCATGCCCCTGATGTGCCGCCGCGCTCTATTGACTGAGCACGGGCCCGTCCAGTTGCGCTGCGGAAAAGAGACGGCTGGAGCCGGGTTCGATGGGCGTCTAGTCGTGCCCGGCTTCGGTCGCAGTCTGCGCCGTAGACGTACAACTGAATGCCACGACCTTCTTGCCGGCGCCTTCGCGACGAAGCGCTAGCCCGTCAGGCTGACCCAGGTCGGGGCGTGATCGCTGGCTTTCTCCTCGCCGCGCGCCCACCGATCGACTCCGGCTGCGGTGACCCGGTCCATTGCCTCGGGCGAGCACAGCAGATGGTCGATTCGGAAGCCCGCGTCGCGCTGCCAGCAGCCGGCGGTGTAGTCCCAAAAAGTGTAGAGCTTCGGGTCGCCCGGGTTCAACGCACGCAGGGCGTCGGTCCAGCCATGGTGCAGGATACGCCGCCAGGCGACCCG